>NZ_OY759869.1:467500-621538 GCF_963662805.1 uncultured Cohaesibacter sp. | reverse complement strand
CAACCGGGACCAGATGCGCAGCGCTTTTGGTGACACGGACTGGATGCCCGCCAAAGGACCCATTCAATGGCAGCTGGAGCTTGAGGACTTTACGGTCATCGGATTGGACAGTCATGTGCCGGGCGCGGCCCACGGAATGTTGGATGCGCAGAGCCTCGCTTTTCTGCGGGATGCTCTCACCGAGGCGGCGGGCAGACCGGTTCTGATCGGCCTCCATCATCCCGCGATCCTGACGGGACTTCATGTGATGGATCAGCAAAATCTTCTCAATCACGATGCCCTATCCGAAGTGATCGCCAACTATGATGGCGATCTGCAGATCATTTGCGGCCACGTCCATCGCGCCACAACGAGCCTCTTTTCGAATCATATTTGTCAAACCGCTCCGGGCACCTCACACGCGGTGACGATGGATTTGCGACCAGAAGCAGCCAACAGCCTGACCAAGGAACCGGGCGCTTTCATGCTGCATGAGTGGCGAAATAGCGGCTTTTTGTCCCACTTTATCCCAGTGGGAAAGTTTGATGGCCCCCACCCTTTCTACTGATTCTGCAACGTGGCCCGGAAAATCGCGTGGCTTCATTGCGCCGCGAAGCCTTATCGAGCGGGCAGATAGACCCCTGTTTTTGAAGAGCTCCGCAGGACCATATTACACTTCACGATATACTGGCCTTCCTCTTCTTCAAGAGTGTCCGCATACATGCTCTCAAGGATCGAGATGGCGCGATCAATCATGGCATTTTCATCCTGCTGGATGGTAGACAAGTCATAAGGAGCCCATGCCGACTGGGGGATGTCATCGCAACCGATAATGCGAAGAACGCCCGGCGCGTTTTGAACGGGCGTGCGCCAGAATGTGTCCATCAGACCAATCGCGATCAAGTCGTCTGCACAAAAGATCGCGTCGGGAAGCTCCGGCATTTCGAGAAGGCGCATGGCCTGCCGGACACCACCAGCGAAAGAAAACTCATCATTCAAAACGATGGGGGTCTTGCCATACTTCCCGGCCTCTTCCGTAAAGCCGCGGCAACGGTCGATATTGGCTGGATTGTTGGCCGGCCCGCCGAGGAATGCCACACGCTCTCCTCCCCTGCTCAAACAGATGCCGAGCGGCCAGTTGCCCCGCCAGAAAGTTATCACTGCTGATCGAATAAAGCCCCTTTTTCTGCAAGTGGGTGTTGAAGGAAATCAGAGGAACGCCGAGCGTCGTAAATTGCTCGAGCGCCGCATCGGTCAGCACCGACAGCGCGGAAACGATCGCGTCGACGCGATAGCCTGACAATTTGGGTGCCACGGCATCAAGCGTGTCATCACCGTTGACGTGAAAGGCCATCACCTGACAGCCAATATCCTGCAACCGAATGATGAATTCCTCAAGCACACGCGAATAGAAGGGGTTGTGCAAACCACCTGTGACGAAGGCCACGATCCGGGATTGCTCGGTCAGCATGATACGGGGCAACAGGTTCGGTCGGTAGGCAAGTTGCTCGGCTGCGGCAATGACCCGGGCCTTGACCTCAGGGGAAACCTTGGTATCCCCACGGAAGCACCTCGAGACCGTTGATTGTGACACTCCGGCCAAATTGGCTACGTCAGTGGATGATGCATATCGTTTTCTCACACTCTGCCCTACCTTCTCACTTTCATCGACACTCAAATCGCCCGAAGCATTGATCGCGTTGTGCGATTATCCCTGAGAATCTGGTGACGTCAAGATAACGTCACACCCCCCATTTTTCAAAAGAGGAATTTTCTCGTTGACGTTTATAGCATACTATGCATAGCTATTCACGGACAATGAATAGCAAGTCAAAGCCATTTGGGAGGAAAAAATGACTAGTTTGCTAAAGTACCAACCGTCGCGTCGCGTCTTCATGAGTTCTATGGCTTCGTTGGCCGCTCTCTCTGCGATTCCCTTCTCACGCAGAGCATTCGCTCAAGAAGGCAAACCACTTCTCGTCAACTCCATTCGCTCGCTATCCAACCCGTACCACGCAGCATGGAATGCTGGTGGCAAGGCCTTTGCCGAGTCGGTTGGTCTCGACTATGTGACGCTGGTCACCGAAGGCGATAGCGAGAAAGGCGTCGCTGACATTCGCGGCATTCTGGCTCGAACCGGAGGCAACGCAGTGGTCAACGTCGACCCCAACGATGCAGCGGACGCCCGTCCGATTGCCGAGGCATGTGTTGAAGCCGGGGCTCACGTCTTCACCCAGTGGAACAAGCCCGATGATCTGCATCCGTGGGATCTGGGTCCGAACTATGTTGCCCATATGAGCTACGACGGCACCGAATATGGTCGCAAGACCGCCACCGAAGTCATCCGCGTCATGGGCGGCAAAGGTGGCATTCTGGCACTTGGCGGCACGCTTTCGAACACGGTTGCCATTCAGCGCCGCGCCGGGCTCGAGATCGCTCTCAAGGCATCGCCTGACGTCGAACTGCTCGATTTCCAGGTTGCCGACTGGCAGGCCTCGAAAGCCTATGACATTGTCAACACTTGGCTCACCCGTTTCGCAGGTCAGTTCCAGGGCATCTGGTGCGCCAACGACGACATGGCCATCGGCGCACTCGAAGCTCTGCGCGTGAACGGACTTGGTGGCAAGATCGCCATTTCCGGTATCGACGGTATCGAAACATCTGTTCAGGGAGTCGTTGACGGCGAACTGGCCGCCACAGTTTCCTGGGATCCCTTCTGGCAAGGCTCCTATGGTCTTGCCGTGCCTCTTCTGGCGCGTACGGGTCAGCTGGATGTGGCAGGTCTTGGCAAAGAGAAGCGTGAATTCTACGCCAAAGGCATGTTGGTTGATGCCAGCAACGCCAAAGAATTCTTTGACAACAACTTCGCTTCGGAACCTGCGCTCGATGTCGATGATATCTGGTCACGCTATGACAGCGGCATTCCCCAGTCATAACGCCTGAGTGAGCTACGCCCGCTTTTGCGGGCGTAGGCTTTCCGCCCAGTTTCCGAAAAGCCTCCAGTGTTCAGGAGTTTGCCACCATGGCCACCGAAGCCGCCGGGTCGCCGTTGCCCACGCAACGCTTGCGTACCTGGATGCAATCCAGATCTCCACTTGCTCGTCTCGCGCCGACAATGATCGCCCTCTTGGTGGCGGTCATTGCTGTCTCGATCTACAACCCCAACTTCATGAGCGGAGCCAATCTAAGCCGTCTGGCCGCTTCTTCGGCAATCCCGCTGTTATTGGCAGTGGGTGTAACCTTTGTCATTCTGATGGGCAGTATCGACTTGTCGATCGAGGGAGTTCTTGCCCTCTCTGCAACGACAACTGTTCTGGTCCTGCAAATCGATCCCGGCCCGACCGGCAGCATCATCGCGCTGGTTGTTGCGATCCTGACCGGGGCAGCAACAGGCACGGTCACCGGCCTGTTGCACACGGTTTTGAAAATCCCGTCTTTCATGGTGACTCTCGGCATGTGGTTTGTCTCCGCAGGTCTCGCAACGCTGCTGCTTGGTGGCGGCACGATTGCCGTTCGCAGCGCCGACTTGCGCATCCTCATCATGCATCGCTTCCTCGGCCTACCGCTCACGGTTTGGGTGACGCTGATCGTCGTCGCGATAGCAATCGTGATGCACGCGCGAACCCGTTTTGGCCGCCACGTCATGGCGATTGGTGGCGAGGAATCCATTGCCCGCCTTGCCGGTCTGCCCATCAAGCGTACACGCGCTGCCGTGTTCACCATCGCTGGCGGCTTTTATGGCCTCGCGGCAGCCTTTGCTGTCGCCCAGCTCGGACAGGGCAATGTCGATATTGGCGAGGGACGTCTTTTCACCACCATCACCGCTGTGGTGCTCGGTGGCACGGCGCTCAGCGGCGGGGTCGGCGGAGTGGTCAACGCCATTCTCGGCGTGCTGTTGGTGGTCGTTCTGACCAACGGCATGATCCTGATGGGTGTGCCACCCTATCTGCAACAGGCCGTTCTGGGTGTCCTGATCATCATTGCAGTGGCATCATCCACGGCACGCAAGCACGAGGGGATCTGCAAATGACCATTCGGCTTGAAGACATCACCAAAATCTACGGACCGGTCACGGCGATCAACAAGGCGAGCATTGAGATCAATGCCGGAGAAGTTGTCGGTCTCGTGGGCGAGAATGGCGCGGGCAAATCAACCCTGATGCGCGTTCTTGCCGGGGGAACACACCCCACGTCAGGCACCTATCTCATTGATGGCGAACCGGTTCATTTCAATGGCCCGCTTGACGCCAATGATGCTGGCATTGCCATGGTCTATCAGGAGCAATCGCTGATTTTGACCATGTCTGTCGCCGAGAACATGTATCTTGGCCAGGAAGCGCGTTTCCTGAAACATCGTCTCGTTGATCATGCCGCCATGCGCAAGGCAGCTAAACGCAATCTTGAAAAGGTTGGCGTCGATGTCGACCCGGCAACGATTGCGGGCGATCTCAGCTTTGCCCAGCGCCAGATGGTTGAACTCGCCAAGGCACTAACCCTTGAGGAACGCACGTCAGACCGGCTGATCATTCTGCTCGACGAGCCGACATCGGTGCTTGAGCAGGCAGAGATCGACGTGCTGTTTGCACGTATCCGCGACCTCAAGGACCGGGCGAGCTTTATCTTCGTCTCGCACAGGCTTGATGAGGTTCTGGAGATTTCAGACCGCATCTATGTGATGAAGGATGCCGAAGTCGTGGCCGAAATGCCCGTCTCGGAGGCCCATGAAACCAAGCTGCACGAAATCATGGTCGGACGAACGCTTGAACATAATTTCTATCTTGAGGACCGGCAGACACCACCTCAGGATACGGTGGCTCTGGAATTGCGCCATCTCGGCCGGGGGAATGATTTCAAGGATATCAGCCTGAAAATCCATCACGGCGAAGTGCTGGGCATTGCCGGCGTGATCGGCTCGGGCCGTGAAGCGCTTGTCCGTGCCGTATTCGGTATGGAGCCGTCAAAAAGCGGTGAAATCCACGTATATGGCAAGAAGGTCGATATTCCCGACCCTTCGACCGCCGTCAAGCACGGCATCGGGTTCGTCCCGTCGGAGCGCGGTACAGAAGGCATGGTGCCCATGCTGTCGATTGCGGAGAATATCTCGCTTGCCAATCTGGATAGCGTGACGGGGTCGCTTGGCCTCAGCAAGGGTAAGGAAACGTCCCTTGCCAAACGCTGGATCGAGCGACTGAGCATCAGGGCCCCGGGGCCCGAAGCCCCGATCCGGTCCCTGTCGGGCGGCAACCAGCAAAAGGTGGTGATCGCCAAATGGCTCAACGCCCAATCCAAGGTGCTCATTCTCGATCACCCGACACGCGGTGTTGATGTGGGGGCCAAGCATGAGGTGTTCAGCCTCATTCGCGACCTTTGCGAGGAAGGCTACGCCATTCTCCTGCTAGCCGACACACTTGCAGAGACCATCGGCCTGTCGCACCGGGTGCTCGTAATGCGCGACGGTGAACTGCAGGCCGAAATCGGCGCCTCCGCTGGCAACAAGCCATCCCAAACCAGTATTGTGGAGCACATGGTATGAGCGGCTTCAAACTCTCCCGACAGCTTATGCTCGAGGCAGCGCCGACGCTGTTTCTCATCATTCTTTCGGTTCTCATCATCGTGGCCTCGCCGGGCTTTTTCAGCGGCAGCACCATTCTGGTGGTGCTGGCTGATGCGGTTGTGCTTTTCACCCTCGCGGCCGGGCTTTCCTTCGTGATCCTGTTGGGATCGATTGACCTGTCGGTGCCTGCGGTCGCTTCGCTCGGCGGGGTGATTGTTGCGCTGTCCATCCCGACGCTTGGCTTTGTCGCCTATCCGGTTGCCATTGCCGTCGGGGCGCTTGCCGGGTTGATGTCGGGCATGGTGCATGTGTATTTGCGCGTCCCCTCCTTCATCGCCACCCTAGCAACAAGCGGCGTGGTAACTGGGCTCGCCCTGTTCCTGTCCGGCTCACAGACCGTGACCATCGAGGCGGCCTATCGCGGCGTGTTGACACCGGTGATCAGCTCCACAGCGGGCATCCCCAACATCATCATCATCGGTGCGGTCATCTGCCTGATCGGCATGTATATCCAGCGCTACACAAAATTCGGTCGCGCCATTCGTGCCATCGGAGCCGGTGAAAGCGCAGTGCGGGCATCGGGCATCCATGTCGGCAACAACAAGTTGCTCGCCTTTGTCATGGCCTCTGCTTTTGCGGCTGCGGGCGGGGCCTTGCTCGCCGCGCGCATGACGAGCGGCAACCCTGCGGGGGCCGATCAACTGCTACTGCCTGCAATCGCAGCGGTGCTGGTGGGTGGCACGGCGATCACTGGGGGGACCGGTGGTGTGGGCCACACAGTGATCGGCACACTCATCGTCATCGTCATGCGCATCGGCATGACATTCATGGGCGTCGACGCCTTCGCGCAGCAAATCCTTTTCGGCAGCGTTCTGATCTGCGCCATCGCGCTCACGCTCAACCGGGATCTGCTGCAGGTCGTGAAATAGCAAAATCAAACTCCCTGGAGGAACAACAATGGATCTCAATCTCAAAGGCAAAGTCGCGGTCATCACAGGCGCATCGGTGGGCATCGGACTTGCTGTAGCCGAAGGCCTTGCCGCCGAAGGCGTGCGCGTTCTGATCAATGGCCGGCGTGCTGACAAGGTCAAGGAAGCCTGTGACAAGATCGGCGAGCTTGCCGTGCCTGCCGTTGGTGATGTCTCGACTATGGAAGGCGTTGCCGCGCTCGTCGAAGCCGCAGAAAAGGCCGGTGGTGCCGACATTCTCATCAACAATGCGGGCACCGGTTCGAATGAAACCATCATGGAAGCAGGCGACGAGAAATGGCAGGCCTATTGGGACCTCCATGTGATGGCCGCGATCCGTCTGTCGCGCGGACTTGTCCCGCAGATGGAAAAGAAAGGCGCAGGCATCGTGCTCAACACCGGTTCCATCTGCGCGGTGCAGCCGCTCTGGTATGAGCCGATCTACAACGTCACCAAGGCCGCTCTGATGATGTTTTCGCGCAACCTTGCAACCGAGGTTGTCGGCAAGAACATCCGCGTCAACTGCATCAACCCGGGTCTCGTGCAAACACCGGACTGGGAAAAGACGGCCCGCGAGCTGACCGCCGACAAGGGCGGCGACTGGCAGGGCTATCTGCAACAGGTCGCTGATGAACATGCGCCCATCAAGCGCTTCTGCACACCGCAGGAACTGGCTGATTTCTACGTCTTCCTGTGCTCCGATCGTGCAAGCTATTCGGTCGGCTCGACCTACTTTGTAGATGGCGGCATGAAGATGACCGTTTAGGCATCCGAGAAGCAGGGCCGGTCATGCTGGCCCTGCCCGATGCTTCGCAAAGGCACATGCTCGCCTTTGCAGCCAAGACAAACCTCAGCATCCAGTCTTTTGGGAGGAAATCATGCGTGCACTTGTGCTCGAAAAGAAAGACGAGTTGTCCATCAGGGACATTGATCTGCCGACGGTGACCGGACCGGACGACGTCAAGATTGCCATTCATACGGTCGGTGTATGCGGCAGTGACGTACATTACTACACGCATGGCGCCATCGGCGACTATATCGTGCGTGAGCCGATGGTTCTGGGTCATGAAGGCTCGGGAACCGTGGTGGAAGTGGGCGAAAATATCACCAACTTCAAGGTCGGTGATCGCGTCTGCATGGAACCGGGCGTGCCGGATCTCACGTCGCGTGCCTCAAAGCTTGGCATTTACAATGTCGATCCGGCGGTTACCTTCTGGGCAACCCCGCCGGTCCACGGCATTCTTGCTCCCTTTGCCCTGCACAAGGCAGCCTTCACCTACAAGCTTCCCGAAAATGTGAGCTTTGAGGAAGGTGCCCTTGTCGAGCCCTTCGCCATCGGCATGCAGGCTGCGGCAAAAGCCTCGATCATGCCTGGAGACGTGGCGGTGGTCGTTGGCGCTGGCACCATCGGCGTGATGGTTGCCCTTGCGGCGCTGGCGGGCGGGTGCTCGAAGGTGATCATTTCCGATGTTTCCGACCACAAACTCAATATTGCAGCGAGCTATGACGGCATCGAGCCGGTCAACGTCGCCAAGGAAAGCCTTGAAGAGGCGGTGAAGGCAAAGACCGACAATTGGGGCGCCGATCTCGTGTTTGAAGCGTCAGGCAACCCGAAAGTTTACGAAGACATGATCAGGGCCGTGCGGCCCGGAGGCCGACTGGTGCTCGTGGGCCTGCCGCCCGACCGGGTGCCGTTCAACGTCAATGCGGCGATTGCCAAGGAAATCAGCATCGAAACGGTGTTCCGTTATGCCAACGTGTTTGATCGTGCTCTGGCGTTGATTGCTTCCGGCAAGGTCGATCTCAAGCCGCTGATTTCGGAAACCTATGTTTTTGAAGATGCCAAGGCTGCATTTGACCGCGCCGCAGAAGGCCGCCCGACGGACGTCAAGATCCAGATCAAGGTTGAAAACGAGGTCAAGGGCTAGCCCCTCCTCCCGGAAGGACCTGTCGGATTCTGCCATATCCGGCGGGTCCATTCATTATCGCAAGCACGGGACAGCAGCATGACGGAGATACTCACGGATGCGGAAGAGCTGCTGGCGCGGCTTGAGAAGCTCGACACGAGGACACGCAGGCTCATTGCGATTGCCGGAGCGCCGGGCAGTGGCAAGTCGACCCTTGTTGACCATCTCTCCAACCGTCTCTGCAACAAGGCACCGGGCAGTGCTGCAGTGATCCCCATGGACGGCTACCATCTTGATGATAACGTCTTGTCAACGCGAGGCGCATTGGCGCGCAAAGGCGCGCCCCATACATTTGACGTTGGCGGCTTCACAGCCATGCTGAAACGACTGAAAGAGAATAACGAGGATGAAATTGCGGTGCCGGTCTTTGACCGCAAGCTTGAAATTTCGCGTGCCGGTGGGCGGATGATTTCAAAGGACATTCCGCTTCTGCTGGTCGAGGGTAACTATCTCCTGCTCGATAAGCCGGGCTGGAGCGATTTGCGGCCGCTGTTCGATCTGACCATCAGCCTTGATGTGCCATTTGAAGAGCTGGAACGCCGGTTGTTAAAGCGCTGGCTTGATCATGGCTTTGATGAAGACAGGGCTCGCACCAAGGCGCTCGAAAACGACATGCCGAACGCCCGCTTGGTAATCGAGAGCAGCTTTACCGCTGACTTGCTCTATCGCATGAAGCTCTAGACGGCCCTCGCTGAAAACCACAGCGACCAAAGCCGTACGCTCATGGAAGGGTTCACAGACGAACTTGCTTCGCCCCTTTTGGACAGACTTCAGGCATATGATTTGCCCGTGCCAAACAAAAGCCCCCGCGACTGCATGAGTTGCGGGGGCTTTTTGTCAAAAGGTGGTACGCCCTACGGGACTCGAACCCGTGTTACCGCCGTGAAAGGGCGGCGTCCTAACCGCTAGACGAAGGGCGCTCACGATCAGTGAGCCGGTTTATAGGGAGCTTTCCACAAAAGCGCAAGGGAGGTTTTTGACGAATCTGTGAATATTCAATTCCCCTGTGGAATAAACTCCACACGCCGATCAATGGCCCCTGATTTCTTGTCGATGCGGATCACCGAAGTCATCCCTTGGCCGTCAACCAGCAGATAGACGACACCGTCCTCGACAAGCATGGTCCGGATGCTCTCACCGGCCTTCAGAACATGGGGTAACCGGCGCATTGGGAGCCTGCGCGAGAGCGGCACTTTCCTTTTTCGTCATGCTCTTGTAGATAAGAACACCAATCACGCTGGAGATGCCAAGAACCATGACCATGATGGACCAGAAAACCATCTTGCGGATCTTGCGTTGCATTTCCTGCATTTCCGGGCTCAAAAAAGGATCATCCTCGACCTGAACGTCATCAGATGGAAGGTCATCGCGGGAATTTTGTACCATGTCTCACTCTTGCTCTGAAGAAGATGAAATCCTCAGCTTTGAAGTCGATGAAGCCGAAGTCGGCAAGCGCCTTGATGCCATCATTGCCGCCAAGGATGAACGCTTTTCCCGCTCCCGCTTCAAGAGCCTGATCAAGGAAGGACAGGTCAGTCTGTTCGCCCCCAATCAGCCGGGTCGGACGATAAATGAGCCCAATCACCGGGTCAATGCAGGCGATCGTATCACGGTCACCCTTCCCGCCCCCGAAGACCCAACTCCGGAGGGCGAGGACATTCCCCTCGAAGTCGTGTTCGAGGATGACCAGCTAATTGTCGTCAACAAGCCGGCAGGCCTCGTGGTCCATCCCGCGGCAGGCAACTGGACAGGCACGCTCGTCAACGCCCTGATCCACCATTGTGGCGACAGCCTCTCGGGGATTGGCGGTGTCAGACGCCCCGGCATTGTCCATCGTCTGGACAAGGGAGACATCGGGCCTGTTGGTGGTGGCAAAGACCGATGCCGCCCACAAGGGCCTGTCGGAGCAATTTGCCGATCATGGCCGCAGTGGTCCCCTCGTCCGCGCCTATCAGGCTCTCGTCTGGGGCGAGCTGCGCAACAAGAAGGGCACGATCGACACCCGCATCGGACGAGCACCCAACAATCGCCTCAAGCAGAAGGTCCTGAAGGAAGGCGGCAGGCAAGCCATCACCCATTATCAGGTCATCGAAGAATTCGGTGTGGGCGAAATCATCGCCTCCCGTGTCGAATGCCGCCTGGAGACAGGGCGCACCCATCAGATCCGGGTGCACATGGCCCACATCGGGCACCCGCTCATTGGCGATGTCGACTACGGTCAGGGCTTCAAGTCCAAACTGAACAAACTGCCGGAAGCACTGGCCAGCTCCATTGAGGAGCGCGGACGGCAGGCCCTCCATGCAGGTCTGCTCGGATTTGCCCATCCGATCAGTGGAGAAGAAATGAGCTTTGAGTCAGAAATGCCCGAAGATCTGGTCACGATCATGAAAGCATTACAAAAAATATAGGCAGTTTTTCGGGTCTCAGCCCTGTAATTGCCAGATTTCATCCTATATTGAATAGATATATCGCAGGCCGCTTTATGGCTGCACCACCTTTCCCGCCGCTCTGGGGGAAAAGAGAAAGCTTATTTTATGACGACTAAAACTGGCAATGTCCCTGTGCTCTCCAGTGCTGAAGGAGGGCTGAGCCGATATCTGAACGAAATTCGTCGCTTCCCGATGCTTGAGCCGCAAGAGGAATATATGCTGGCCAAGCGATATGCGGAACATGACGACAAGGCCGCTGCGCACAAGATGGTGACGAGCCATTTGCGCCTCGTGGCAAAGATTGCCATGGGCTATCGCGGCTATGGTCTCCCCGTCAGCGAAGTGATCTCTGAAGGCAACGTGGGCCTCATGCAGGCCGTCAAACGCTTTGATCCGGACAAAGGCTTCCGCCTCGCGACTTATGCGATGTGGTGGATTCGCGCCTCCATTCAGGAATATATCCTGCGCTCATGGTCTCTGGTCAAAATGGGTACCACCGCCAACCAGAAACGCCTCTTCTTCAACCTGCGCAAGGTCAAGGGCCAGATTCAGGCCCTCGAAGACGGCGATCTCAAACCAGATCAGGTCGATTATATCGCAGAAAAACTCGGCGTTTCGAACGAGGAAGTCATCTCCATGAACCGTCGCCTGTCCGGCGACGCCTCCCTCAACGCCCCGCTGAAAGCCGATGGAGAAAGCGGTCAGTGGCAGGATTGGCTGGTTGACGACAGCGAGACGCAGGAAGAAGTGCTCGCTGACAAGGAAGAATACAACCACCGCATGGAACTTCTGACCAGCGCGATGGATATACTCAATGATCGTGAACGCCGGATTTTCGAGGCACGGCGCCTCGCCGAAAAGCCCGTTACACTCGAAGAACTCTCGGAAGAATTCGATGTGAGTCGGGAGCGCATTCGTCAGATCGAAGTACGTGCTTTCGAAAAAGTGCAAAAAGAAGTACAGACTGCTGCCGCAAAAGCTCTGGAAACTGCCTGATATCGGGATAATTATAGACCTATTACCAATTGTGGTATTAAAATTGGTCTTATCAATCTGCCTGCAATCTTTGATACAGGCAATTGATCTGGACACGCCAAAATGCAAAGCTTGGAATATCTTTCAACGCTTGCTTTTGGTTTTCTCATGGGACGCAACAGACAATTTGATGAATATGACGTTCTGGAGCGGGCGACACGATGGGTCTGGCGCCATGGTTTCTCAGCCACCTCGATGCGGGATATCGTCGCCGCGACCGGTGTTGCCAAGGCAAGCATTTACAATGCCTTTGGCAGCCGTGAGGCCTTCTTTCAGCGCCTTCTGATCTATTATATCGAGCGTAAGCAAGCCCAGTCCCTGACCTTGTTGAAAGCAGCGAGGACCGGCAGAGCGGCATTGCAGGCCTATCTCGACGGCGTGCTTCACTCCCCCTCAGACGAAAGCTACATGTCGGGCTGTCTGATCATCAACATTGCTGCCGAACAACCCGCGCTTGACGATGAAGCTCAGGCAACCATCAACTATGGGCTGACACTAATCGAAGAACAATTGACCCGGACAATTGAACGGGGCGTCAAGGATGGCTCCATAGACAGAGCCACGGAACCAACCGTGGCGGTGCCTTGCCTGCTGGCAACCATTCTCGGCCTTTATGTCCTCAAACGGCAGGGCATCTGCCAGAACAAACTGCAGGACATGATCGACGCGGTTCTTGATGCCTTCGCTCCCACGAACCGTCTGGTTCGTTCTGAAGTCGCCTAGCAACCTCAAGACTCTCATCCAAACCCCAAAGCGATGGCATTGCTGGATTGGTGGCAAATCACCCGTCCGGCGCTTCGTGCGTCACTGTCATAGGGGAGGCTTACTGCCCGCTCCAGGCTTTGATGGCATCTGAGATGACTGCGTCACCACTGTTGCCCTTTTCAAGGGTCAGTATGGCCCGCCGTTTGGATGCATACTGGATCGGAATGTCGATCCAGCTCCTGAGCATCAGGAGCTCGAGGTTGTAGTTGATTTCCCGCTCGCCGGCAGTCAGTGCGATCCAGTGCAGGTCGGAGGAAATTGGAATGGCAGCGCCAATCAGACCCTCACCCCGCGTCTGCTCCGTAGGCTTGAGGATAAGACCGGGAATGCTGGCAATCGCCTTGCTCTCGGTATCATCGTCCCAGATCACCGAAATTTCGATGAGGTGCGACGCGGGCAGTTCGGCATCGGAGTTCTTTGAAATCCTGATATCGAAGGAAACATTCTGATCTGGAATGGTGGCAGCGATAACGACGACAGCGTCATCCCCTTCCCCCTCGAGATTCCAGATAACCTCGCCCGCATTGGCCGTTCCGGGCTCGCCGTTCGGGCCCTCTTCCTCATAGAGGATAGAGCGTTCGGCAACCGTCAGACCGGCGCTGGCCTCATCGCCACTCCCGGTCTCATCAGTGCCTTCTGTGGCCTCAACAGCATCGCCGGGCGTATCCGGAGTTGCTGCTTCGGCAGTTGTCGTGTCAGCCGCCGGAGCACCCTCATCCGGAGGCGTCACCGTCACGGTGCGGACGGTCTTGCTGGGGATGGTCTCCCCGCCTTCGGTCACAGCTGGATCGGCATCGTCACTGCCAACGACAACCTCCCCTTCATCAGACCCGGATCCGTCGATCATGGCCAGAAAGGCATCCCGGTTGTCATAGATGAGATACCCGCTGCCACCAATCAGGCCAAGCAGCAGAACCGCACCGACGAACAGCCCAAACCGGCTCTTGGGTTCGTCATCCTCGTCTTCGAGACCGCGGATCGGACCATCCTTGGCGACGGGGGCGGGGTCTGAACTGGGGCGGCTTTTCTTAGATCCGGCACCATAGGAATCGCCAAGCGAGGGCTCGACGCGTTCCTGTTGACGCGCCGTCTCCTGACGGGGCTCGCGCGGCTCACTGACAGCGTCAGCAGCATCTCTTGCCGACTTGACGGCGGCATTGGTCGCAGCGCCAATCGCATTGGCGTCGCGCACGGCGTTCTTGAGCACATCTTGCCCGGCACGCCGGATCACTTTGTCTGAAGGAGAAAGCGGTTCGATCTCTTCCTGACGCTCACCGCGATCATTGGCCGGTCGGCTCGGCGAGTGGTCGGACTTGTCAGCCGGCTCACTCTGCTTTTCCCGCTCGTCATCGCCAATCGAGACTTCCGGTGCAGCAGGCGCAGCGCTCGAGGCGGGCGCCTTGTCGCCACGCTCGCCGACATTGACGGCCGGTGCGGCATCGCTCTCTTCGGCTTGCGGCTTGTCCTGCTCTTGTGTCAAATCGCGCTCGACAGAGCGAACCGCTTCTTCGAGCGCCATGCGTTGTTTGGTGATTTCGGCTGGGGCAAGTGGCGGATCCATATTCTGAAGCTGAGCCAACAGGGCCTTGCGTGCCTTGTCATATATGGCCTGCCGTTGCTCGCGTGTTCCTTCCGGCAACACACTAACAGCCCGCTTCAAAATTACATAATAGTCCGCCATCTTCTATTCCATCTACGCCTTGTCAGACCGACATACCTGCCTCGGGCCGGTCTGGCAAGATTGCAGGCGCCCCATTCTAGTCCTGATAGGGGTCCTGAACAAGAATCGTATCTTCTCGCTCCGGACTGGTAGAGAGTAGCGCAACCGGCGCACCAATCAACTCCTCAACGTGGCGTACATACTTAACGGCCTGAGCTGGCAGATCGTTCCATGTCCTCGCCCCTCTGGTGCTTTCGGACCAGCCTTCCAGAGTTTCGTAGATCGGCTCAACCCGTGCTTGTGCACCCTGTGAAGCAGGAAGATAGTCGATTCGCTCGCCATCAAGCATATAACCGACACAGATCTTGATTTCTTCCAACCCATCGAGGACGTCGAGCTTGGTCAGCGCAATGCCGGTGATGCCCGAGGTGCAGACCGTCTGGCGCACGAGCACGGCATCAAACCAGCCACAGCGACGCTTGCGACCGGTGACTACGCCGAATTCATGGCCTTTTTCACCAAGGAACTGGCCAACTTCGTCAAACAGCTCGGTCGGGAAAGGACCCTCGCCAACGCGCGTGGTGTAGGCTTTGGTGATTCCCAGAACATAGTTGAGCGCCGATGGGCCGATGCCCGAACCGGCAGCAGCCTGACCAGCAGAAGTGTGAGATGAGGTCACAAACGGATAGGTGCCATGGTCAACATCAAGCAGAGCGCCCTGCGCCCCTTCGAACAGGATGCGCTTGCCGGCTTTTCTGGCCTGATCCAGAAGACGCCAGCTCTGATCAACAAACTGCAGCACCTGATCGGCAACGCTCGTCAGTTCTTCATAGATATCCTTGGGATCGATCTCGGCAACACCGAGGCCACGGCGCAGCGGATTGTGGTGCGCCAGCAGGCGATCAATCTTGGCAGGCAGGGTTTCGATGTTGGCAAGATCAAGCACACGAATCGCACGACGGCCAACCTTGTCTTCATAAGCCGGGCCAATGCCGCGCTTGGTGGTACCAATCTTGGTGCCGGCAGCAGCAGCTTCCTCACGCATCGCATCAAGCTCGCGATGCAGCGACAGGATAAGCGAGGCATTCTCGGCGATGCGCAGATTGTCCCGCGACACCTTGATACCCTCTGCTCGGCAAGACGGCCGATTTCGGCGACCAACGCATGGGGATCAACAACGACGCCGTTGCCGATCACACCCATGGTGCCTTCACGGACCACACCGGACGGCAGAAGGCTGAGCTTGTAGCTGACACCGTTGATGACGAGCGTATGGCCAGCATTGTGTCCGCCCTGAAAGCGCACCACTATATCGGCACGCTCCGACAACCAATCCACAATCTTGCCTTTACCTTCGTCGCCCCATTGCGACCCGACGACCACAACATTTGCCATCGATGCCAGCTCCTTTGATCTCTGTTAGATTGGCTTCAGTCACGAACACCTCAGAGGTGAGAGCACCGACCGGTGTACCGGTCGTGCAGCACGATCACATGGTCCACCCACCCGATCGAAAGACTGAACGCCATAAAATTCACCGCGGCAAAGCAGGTCACAGACGACATGCCGGCAATCTCTTTTCCGTGGACTCGGTCTCATCAAGCGAGGCGGACTATAGACAATTCTCTTGGCCCACGCGAGCAAGAAACCGCTTTTCCAAACCCTTAGACGCATTCTTGTTGCAATTATTTTGGGCTGAAAGCGCGATTCCGGGCCCAGCTCGCAACTTTGCCCAAAAAAAGCCCACCAGAAGGTTATTCCGGCGGGCTTTCAATTCAGATCCGACTCGTCTGATCAGACGGCGAATTTCAGGGCCTTGGCCTGAACCACGCCTTCCAGACTGGAGATTTCGTTGATCACCTGATCGCTGATCACACCGTCAATTTCAATCAGGGCAATCGCATCATCACCGGCTTCCTTACGACCGAGGGTTGAAGGTCGCGATGTTCAGCTCATGTTTGCCCAGAAGGGTGCCTAGACGGCCGATGAAGCCCGGCTTGTCCCGGTTGGTGATATAAAGCATGTTCTCACCGAGCTCGGCTTCCATGTTGATGCCCTTGATCTGGATGAGACGCGGCTTGGCATCGCCAAAGACGGTACCGGCCACACCGCGTTCCTGACGCTCGGTCACCAGCGTGACGCGGATGTAGTTCTCATAGGCACCCTGCTGTTCGCGGCGAGTTTCCTCGACGTTGATACCGCGCTCCTTGGCAACTGCAGGAGCGGAAACCATGTTCACGGTCTGCAGCAGAGGTTTGAGGACACCAGCGAGAACCACGGAGGTCAGAGCACGGGTGTTCATCTCGGCTACATCGCCTTCATATTCAATGCGAATGCCTTTGAGGCTTGTTTCGGTCAGCTGTCCGGCAAAGGAGCCAAGCTGGTCGGCAAGTTTGACGAACGGCGTCAGGCGAGGCGCTTCTTCAGCCGTGATGGACGGCATGTTGAGGGCGTTGGAAACGGCCCCGTTGACCAGATAGTCAGCCATCTGCTCGGCAACCTGAATGGCCACATTTTCCTGCGCTTCCGAGGTAGAAGCACCAAGGTGCGGGGTGCAGACCACGTTGGGCAGGCCGAACAGCACGTTTTCCTTGGCCGGTTCTTCGGTGAACACGTCAAAGCCTGCACCGGCAACCTTGCCGCTCTTGATGGCGTCAGCCAGCGCAGCCTCGTCAACCAAACCGCCACGAGCGCAGTTGATGATGCGAACGCCGTCTTTCATCTTGGTGATGGCGTCGGCAGAAATGATGTTGCGGGTCTTCTCGGTCAGCGGAGTATGCAGCGAGATGAAATCTGCCCGTTTGAACAGATCTTCAAGCTCGACCTTCTCGACACCAAGCTGAACCGCACGCTCTGCGGACAGGAACGGATCGAACGCAATCACTTTCATTTTCAGGCCCACGGCGCGGGTCGCGACGATCCCGCCGATGTTGCCGCAGCCGATCACACCAAGCACCTTGTTGGTGATTTCAACGCCCATGAACTTCGACTTTTCCCACTTGCCAGCCTGCGTAGACGCATCAGCTGCCCGGGATCTGGCGGGCAACGGCAAACATCATCGCGATGGCATGCTCGGCGGTGGTGATCGAGTTGCCGAACGGGGTGTTCATGACGATGATACCGCGCTGGGTCGCCTTCTCGATATCAACGTTGTCGACGCCAATACCGGCGCGACCGATGACCCTGAGATTGTCGGCAGCGGCAATCACCTTTTCGGTCGCCTTGGTGGCGGACCGGATCGCCAGACCATCATACTGACCGATGATCTCGATCAGCTTGTCCTTGTCTTTGCCGAGATCGGGCAGATAATCAACCTCGACGCCCTTGTCCTTGAAGACCTGAACGGCGGTGGGAGACAGTTTGTCGGAAATCAGAACTTTAGCCATGGGACTATCCTCATGATGCTGGTTCGAGCGATGCGCAACGCCACGCAGCGCACACGCCCGAGAAATAGGGAGAACTTGGAAACAGGGTTGGGGCTCTGCCTTACAGAGCCGCCTTCTCACTTGCAAAGGCCCAGTCGAGCCATTCGGTCAGCGCTTCGAGATCGGAGACCTCAACGGTCGCGCCTGCCCAGATCCGAAGACCTGATGGAGCATCGCGATAGGCACCGATGTCATAGGCAACGCCCTCTTTCTCGAGGCGGGCAACGAGCGCTTTGGCGAACTTAGCCTGAGCGGCATCGTCAAGAGCCGTAACAGCCGGATCCGTAATGGTCAGGCAGACCGAGGTGTTGGAGCGGGAGGCCTTGTCCTTGGCGAGGAACCCGACCCAAGGTGTCTTGTCTGCCCAGGCTTCCAGAACCGCAAGGTTCGCATTGGCACGGCCCATCAGGCCTTTGAGGCCACCGATTTCCAGCGACCAGTTCAGAGCGTCGATATAGTCCTCGACGCAGAGCATGGACGGGGTGTTGATGGTCTCGCCTACAAAAATGCCTTCGATCAGCTTGCCACCCTTGGTCATGCGGAAAATTTTCGGCATCGGCCAGGCAGGCTTGTAGCTTTCGAGACGCTCGACGGCACGCGGGCTGAGGATCAGCATGCCATGAGCCGCTTCCCCCGCCGAGCACTTTCTGCCAGCTGTAGGTGACAACATCGAGCTTGTCCCAAGCCAGATCCTGCGCAAAGGCGGCAGAGGTGGCATCGCAGATGGTCAAACCTTCGCGGTCTGCAGCAATCCAGTCACCGTTCGGCACGCGAACACCGGAAGTGGTGCCGTTCCAGGTGAAGACGACATCGCGGGAAAAATCAACTTTGGAGAGGTCCGGAAGCTCGCCATAACCGGCTTCCATCACGCGCACGTCATCGAGTTTGAGCTGTTTGACGACGTCGGTCGCCCAGCCAGCACCAAAGCTTTCCCAGACGAGAATGTCGGTGCCGCGGGCACCAAGCAGAGACCCACAGCGCCATTTCGACAGCACCGGTATCCGATGCGGGCACGATGCCGATGCGATAGTCATCAGGCACACCGAGGATCTCGCGAGTCTTGTCGATCGCTTCCTTCAGTTTGGCTTTGCCGAGTTTTGCACGGTGGGAACGGCCCAATGGCGCGTCACTTAGGCTTTCAAAAGACCAGCCTGGACGCTTGGAGCATGGACCAGAAGAGAAATGGGGATTGTTCGGCCGCCGGGCCGGTGCAGTAGTATCGCTCATAAAGCTACCCTCACAGATAGTTGCCTCTCGTTGGGGAGAGGTGTTCCCACGAACGGGATTACTCCAATCGTGCCATCACGGCAAGCGGGAAACTGTGAGCGCCCGGGCAAAATGAACAGATTTGCATCAGCTGCACGACAAAAAGGCAACACTGATCCGAGAGCAAAAAAATGGGGAGCCTACGGCCAAGGCCTGAAGCCGGCAGCACGCTCCCCTGCTTTTATCCGATGACTGGTCGCTCCCGTCCCTACGTTCTGAACTCCCGCTTGCCCCTTCACCGCCTCAATGCATTCAGCGTAGGTATCCAGCACAATAGCCCCGCTCGACGTCGCGAGCCCACTCATCGCTGAAGTGTTTGTATTTTCCTTCGATCTGACAAATGATTCTTGTGAGATGGAGTGCAATTTTCCTCAGCAGCTGTATCCCCCGAAATCAGCCATGACAATCTGTCCTTTATGCAAAATAGTGATGTTAGCCAGCTCTGTACCTGCTGTGAGCGGCTTCTTGCCCCCAACACATGTCCGATGCTACCGGAGCGCACAATAGCCACCCGGCACACCATCAAGATGCGAGCAAAAAGGCATAAGTTTGTTGGCAGGATTTGATGCTTGGAAAATCGGGAAAATTTCTGACACCGGCTGCAGAAACATGAAAAAGGCGACCATCCAATGTGACGGTCGCCCCTTTCGCGAGGATTGGTATCCCGTATGGCCCTGTTCGGGCGAGCCCGGGCAGCAAGGATGCTGCGGTCTTACCCCGCGTGTTGGGAGCAAACAGGTCGCCCGGAGCCGTGCCGGATCCTAGTTCAGGTCGTAGCGCAGGCCCAGACGGAAATCATGCGCATACAGATTGTCGAACTTGATCGGGTTGTTGGTTCCGCCAATTTCTTTGCCAGAGCGAGCTTTGCCCAGCGATACGAAACGGTAGTTGGCATCAAGTTTGATATCGTCTGTCAGATCGAACGAAGCGCCAGCCATTGCGTTCCAGGCAAAGTTGAACTGACCATGATCCTTGTAGGTATTGCCGACATTGGTCTCGTGGTCGCTGAAGTTCACCCAAGCAGTACCGATACCGGCACCAACATAAGGAGTGATGGAATACCAGGTGCCGAAATCATAGTAGCCGCTTCAGCATCAGAGTCCATGCATTGAAGGAGTTTTCTTCTCTGGAATAAGGTGCACCAAGCGCCAGTACAAGGGACCTTACCTTTGTACTTGAAACTTGTTGCGATAATCGATGGTCACGTCCGGAACCGGAAATGTTCGTTGAAATAGTAACCTGCACCGACACCGAAAACACCTCCGATACCGAAGCTGTCGTCATACCACTTTCTTTCCGCACCCGCGAGTGTGCGCCAATGGCCGCGACCGCCCTGATAGACGGCAAGACCAAGGTCGCCACGAAGATACCAGCCGGAGCCGATTTTCAATCGGGGTTTCGGGTTCGTATTCGATGACCGGCGGTGCAGGCAAATCTGCTGCCAAGGCAACAGTTGCTGACATAGCGGCCCCCGAACACACTCAAAAACAGATTTTTTTTTGAGGCTGCTCATCTCTTTTCCCTCTCGATAAAGTGTCCAAATACACAATTGAGAATACACTCGAGAAAAAGATCACAGAATTTCCTTAATACTGAATTAACTACGAATTTTAAGCATAAATACATCACAAAACTGCATTTTCGGTAATATTATCTATAGATATTGCTGCAAAATGCGAATTTTATTCTTAACAAAGTATTACCAAGCGTCTGATACGAGAAATCTGAAGAAGCAAACTTTTCCGGAAATGTCCAAAATGAGCTGGCTTTCTGGCAATTTTTGTCTAGAAATGTCCTCATCTGTAGCCAGCGATTGCAAAATCACCTCCTTTCCTCTAGGTTCAATCCTTCTGGTTGCAGAAATCCACAGCCCTCACCGCCTTTCCACCAAGGTTCCCCCAAATGTCATCTCGTCTTTCGCAGTCCCCTTCCCTGCGCCATTGGCTCTTGCTCGCGATTCTGGTTCTTTGCTGGGGCTCGGCGATCATCCTCACACGCGTGGCCGTAGCGGACATTTCTCCGGTCTGGGTCACCGCGGGACGGCTCGTGACGGGAGCCTTGACCCTTCTGTTCTACCGTTTTGCCATCCTGAGAAAGCCATGGACCCTCAAATGGCATCACGCACCATGGGTGCTTTGGCTCGCTCTTATGAGTTCCGCTGTACCCTTTCTGCTGATTGCCTGGGGAACCCAGTTCACCAGCTCCGCGATTGCAGGCATCCTGATGGGGACCGTGCCGCTGTCCGTGCTGGTTCTGGCCCATATGTTGCTGCCCGACGAAAAGCTCTCCAGCATCAAGACTGTCGGCTTCGTGATCGGTTTTATCGGCGTAGTACTCATCATCAAACCCGACATGGCGACCCTGTCAACGGGCGGTAAGTCGGAGTTGCTTGGCCAGATCGCGATTTTCATTGCCAGCTTCTGCTACGCACTGAACGGCGTCTCCACCAGAAAGATGCCGCCTGCTGACAATATCGACAAGGCCACCGCCGTCGTCACAACCGCGGCAAGCCTTCTGCTCATCGCGGCCCTCTTTACAGAACCCAATCCGCATCTCGGCGAGGCCAGCTTGCTGAAATGGTCAATCCTCATTTATCTGGGCGTCATTCCAACCGCGCTTGCAACGTTGGTGCTGTTCGTCCTGCTTGCCGAGACCACGGCTGGTTTCGTGGCCTCCAGCAACTATCTCATCCCGATTGTCACCGCTCTTGGGGGCATTCTCCTCCTCGGAGAAAGTCTGACGCCGACAGCCTGGGTTGGTTTTGGGGTGATCATGCTCGGCATCGCCATCAGCGAGCGCAAAATCCCCCTGCCGATCAGGAAACTCTCCTGAGCAGACCAGAGACTTGAAAACAAAAAGGGCCGCCTCCAGAGAAGGCAGCCCTTTGAGAACGGATCGATTTGCGCAGATCAGGCTGTCGCCTTGCGAACCTCGCCGCAAATGTCGTCAACCACCTGACGCACCATGTCCGGATCGTCACCTTCCGCCATCACGCGGATCAGAGGCTCGGTGCCAGAGGCGCGAATGACAATCCGGCCATGCTTGCCGAATTTCTTCTCGCCCGCTTCAATGGCCTTTTTGACATTCTCCGCTTCAAGCGGCTCGCCATCGGTAAAGCGCACATTCTTCAGCAACTGCGGCACCGGTTCAAATCGGTTGCAGACTTCGCTAACCGGCTTGCCGAGCTTTGCCACCACAGCAAGGATCTGCAAGGCCGAGATCAGACCATCACCGGTCGTGCAATAATCACTGAGCACGAGGTGGCCCGACTGCTCGCCGCCAACGTTGAAATTGTGATTGCGCATATACTCGACCACATGACGGTCACCGACCTTGGTGCGCACGAGCGACAGCTTCATGCCCTGTAGGAACCGCTCGAGACCAAGGTTCGACATCACCGTTGCAACGATGCCCGGCGCCGTCAGGCGATTGTCCTTGGACCAGCGCTCAGCGACGACGGCCATCAACTGGTCGCCATCAACGACGCTGCCCTTCTCATCGACAATGATCACGCGGTCTGCATCACCATCAAGCGCGATGCCGATATCGGCCCGCACTTCGCGAACCTTGGAGACAAGGGTGCCCACGGAGGTGGAGCCGCAATTGTCGTTGATGTTGAAACCATTCGGATCAACGCCGATCTTGACCACTTCCGCCCCAAGCTCCCAAAGAGCATCGGGCGCCACCCGGTAGGCAGCCCCGTTGGCGCAGTCAATGACGACGCGCAGCCCATCAAGCGACAGCGACCGAGGCAGAGTGCGCTTGGCGAACTCGATATAGCGGTCATGAACGCCTTCGATGCGCTTGGCGCGCCCCAGACGATCGGGCCGGGTTAGATACTTGCTCATGTCCGTTTCGAGCATCGCCTCGATCTCGGCTTCAACCTCATCGGACAGCTTGTAGCCATCAGGGCCAAACAGCTTGATGCCGTTGTCCTGATAGGGATTGTGCGAGGCGGAAATCATCACCCCGAGATCAGCCCGGAGAGACCGGGTTAGCATGGCAACGCCCGGTGTGGGAACAGGTCCAAGCAGAAAGACATCCATGCCCATGGCCGTGAAGCCTGCCGTCAGGGCCGGTTCGAGCATGTAGCCGGACAGCCGCGTATCCTTACCGATCACCACCCGGTGCCGAAAGTCGCCACGCCGGAAAATCTTGCCCGTTGCCATGCCCACCTTCATGGCGATCTCTGCGGTCATCGGATAGCTATTGGCGCAGCCGCGAATTCCATCGGTTCCGAAATACTTGCCCATTAATCTCATTCAACCTTTCAAGAGCCGCAACAGGAGAATCCAGCATGCATGGAGCGTTCTTGACGCCCCGCCGTCCCCCAACATCTCGGCCCGCAATCAATCCAACCTCGTCGCACTTTATCTCAAAGCTTCTAAATCGAGGTAAATAGTCTGTGCTATCTCTATAGCGATTTGTCCCTTTCTGGGGGCAATTTTTCTTGGGCCAGACAGTCAAACTTTATTGCCGCTTGTTACAAGCAGAAGCTGAGCGATGTCGCACCATCTCCCAACGCCTCAAAGAAAAAGCGCCCCGACAGGGGCGCTCTCAAATATCATCTTCCGATATCGACCATCAGGCAGACGGCTGCGGCTCCATGCCACCATCCGTCTCGCCGCCCTTCTTGACGGCTCCGGCAGACGGAACAGCCGAACCCTTGGACGAGGCAGGAGCAATGTCATCCTCACGAACGGGAGGCTTGCCGTCGAGTAGATCGCGGATTTCGGTACCGCTGAGGGTCTCATATTCGAGCAGGCCTTCGGCGATTGCGATCAGTTGGTCCTTGTGATCACCAAGAATCTGCTGTGCCTTCTGATAGCCCTCCTCAACGAAGCGCTTCACTTCGGCATCAACCAGTTTCTGGGTTTCGTCAGACACATTCTGCTGCCGCGCAACCGAATGACCGAGGAAGACCTCTTCATTGTTTTCCGAGTAGAGCAGCGGACCAAGCTTGTCGGACATGCCGAACTGGGTCGCCATGGCGTGAGACAAACGGGTTGCCATCTGGATATCGCCGGACGCCCCGGAGGTCACTTTCTCGTAGCCAAAGATCATTTCTTCGGCAACGCGGCCACCCATGGCAACAGCAAGGTCAGCATAGCATTTGGCGCGGGTCAACGAGACCTGATCTTTCTCCGGCAGACGCATCACCATACCCAGCGCACGACCGCGCGGAATGATGGTTGCCTTGTGGATCGGATCGGACGCAGGCATGTGCAGCGCAACGAGCGCGTGGCCAGCTTCGTGATAGGCGGTGAGTTTCTTCTCCTCGTCGCTCATCACCAGCGTGCGGCGCTCGGCACCCATCATGACCTTGTCCTTGGCATCCTCGAACTCGGCCATTGAGACCAGACGGCGGTCACGACGTGCAGCCAGAAGAGCGGCCTCGTTGACAAGGTTCATCAGATCGGCACCAGAAAAACCGGGCGTACCACGAGCAAGGGTCTTCAGATCCACATCCGGAGCCAGTGGCACGTTGCGCATGTGAACCTTGAGGATCTTTTCGCGGCCGGTGATGTCGGGGTTCGGCACGACGATCTGACGGTCGAAACGGCCCGGGCGCATCAAGGCAGGGTCGAGAACGTCGGGACGGTTGGTCGCGGCCACAAGGATCACGCCCTCGTTGGCTTCAAAGCCATCCATCTCGACCAGCAACTGATTGAGAGTCTGTTCGCGCTCATCGTTGCCACCGCCAAGACCGGCACCACGATGGCGACCCACCGCATCGATCTCGTCGATGAAAATGATACAAGGGGCGTTCTTCTTGGCCTGCTCGAACATGTCGCGCACGCGGGACGCACCGACACCGACGAACATCTCAACGAAGTCCGAACCAGAAATCGAGAAGAAAGGAACATTCGCTTCCCCAGCAACCGCCTTGCCCAGAAGGGTCTTACCTGTACCCGGAGGACCAACGAGGAGCACGCCGCGCGGAATACGTCCACCAAGACGCTGAAACTTCTGCGGATCACGAAGGAATTCGACAATCTCCTGCAGGTCTTCCTTGGCTTCATCAACACCGGCAACATCTTCAAAGACGACGCGGCCCTGCGCCTCGGTCAGCAGTTTGGCCTTTGATTTGCCAAAGCCCATGGCTTTGCCACCGCCCTGCATCTGGCGCATGAAGAAGATCCAGACCGCCAGAATGAGGATCATCGGGAACCAGGAAATCAGCGCATTCAGCAGCGAGAAGCTTTCGGTCGGCGGTTTCGCAGTGATGGCAACGCCGTTGTCCTTCAGGGTCGGAATGAGCGTGGTGTCATTCTCCGGCAGGTAGGTCTGGAAGCTGCTGTTGTCGGACATATGCCCGGTCACTTGCTGACCGGTGATTGTCACTTCCTTAACGCGTCCCTTGCTCAACATCGCTCACGAATTGGGAGAATGGAACCTCCTGCGAATTCGTCCGCTGGGTTGGGGCTCTGGAAGAGCTGAAAAAGGGCGACCAGCAGCAGGCCGATGATGACCCACAAAGCCAGGCTACGGAAATTGGCGTTCATATGTTATCCCTTGGTTCCCGCGGGGGATGCCTATCTGTCAGTCTCATTGGTCTCCCCGGATGATGACTGCCATCGGCATTATTTCGAGTTTGTTTGAATTTAGGGAGTCAATTCGGCCTTGCCAAGGCAAGGAACGCGCTTTCTTACCCAAATTTAGACCCATGGTATAATTTCAGGGCTTCTAAGCCATGAATTTCGTGTTTTTTTCCTTAACGTCAACCCCAATCCCGGTCATTTCGACCAGTTCGGGCCAATCAACCACAAAGCACGGCTGGCCATCGGACCAAAGCGATGGCAGGGCCTCGATGAGGGCCACGGGCTTTTCCTCTTCCCCCCATCGCTCATGGGGGAACGAGAGCCCGGCTTGCCGCAGCATCAAACGCCCTTCAGCACCAAGCGGCTGGATGTGAAATACCTCGCTCCGAGCCGGTTCGATCTCCTCTGAAAGACTGGCAGCCGGCTGTTGTAATAACATTATATCATAAAGACCTTGCCAGTCAGTTGACCCATTCGACGCAAGGAGCGCTTTCTTTGCCTCCCTACCCGGCTCGCGATAAACCCAGACACGCCCTCTTGCCCATTCAAAGCAACAACCACCAACCGTCCGCTTGGAGTAGGCCCCACCTGAGAGAGAGCAGAGCGCGGCATCGAGCGACACCAGCCGCTCTTCACGGGGCGGATAGCCAGCCCCGGCAACCTCCACAAGCATCATCCGACACAGCCGCAAGCGTAGCTCTTCGAGGCAGCCTGCATAGCTCAAAGGATCAAACGAAAGCGCTCGCCCCGGCTCCTTGCGCATCAGCTTTTGAAAGAGCTCCTCGGCAAGGGTGGAAAGGGTGTCATCCGCGCGTTGCATCCGGTGAGCCGTCGCTGCGAGCCGATGGGCATCACAGCCTTCCTTGGCCAGCTCCGGCAAGAGTCCACGAACCCGAACCCGCAGGTAATTCTTGCTCTGGTTGCTGGGATCCTCGATCCAGTTGAGATCGCGCGCACGAAGACTTGCCATCAGACGTGACTTCGGCACAGCAAGCAGGGGGCGCAACAGGGAAAGATCCTTATGGGGCTGTTCGGCTCGCATAGCACCAAGGCCGGTGACGCCGCTACCGCGGATCAGACGCATGATCAGCGTTTCGGCCTGATCATCAAGATGGTGAGCAAGACCAATCGCCGAGCAATCAGTCTGTCGCGCATGTTCTGCCAGCAACCTATAGCGCGCCTCCCGCGCCTGCGTCTGAAGGCTGGCCTCTGTCGGTGTCTCATTCCAGACGAGTGTGGTGTGACGAAGCCCGCGCTCTTCGGCAAGCCGGGCGACATACGCGCACTCGCTCGCAGCGTCCGGGCGCAAGCCGTGATCGACACTTGCCACCAGAATTTCGGGAGCGTTGTCGCATCTCGTCTGCCATTCGGCACAGAGAATCATGAGGGCAAGGGAATCGGCTCCCCCAGAGACCGCCAGCAGCAGGCGGTTATGATGACGCAAGGGAGCAAGGATCGCGTCGATCTCGTCATCATCAAGAGGCTTCAGAGCCTCTTGGAGGTCTTCAGCATTTGGCACTTTGAATCTCGGCGCGGACTTTCTGCTTCACCCCGGACGAGGCGTTGGGAAACTTGGAAAGCAGTTCTTCATAGGTTGCACAGGCAGCGTCGCGCTCATTGATCTGGCGCAGCGACATACCGGTTCTGAGCAACATGTCAGGCGCTTTCTGGGCCTGAGGAAACTGGGAGTAGGCATCGAGAAAGACCTCGATGGCGCCGCGATAGTCGCCCTGCTGGAAGCGGCTTTCACCAATCCAGTAATGGGCATTCGCGGTCAGACGGTCATTGGGATAGGCTTGAACGAACTGGCGGAAAGCAGCCTCGCCGGGTGCATAGTCCCCACGCAGGATAAAGCCATAGGCAACATCATAGTCAGTCGCAGGATCACCGGTGAGTGAGTTGTTCTGAGCCGACGGGGCGGTTTGACTGTCTGGATTGGACGGGCTGGACGGACCGGCCACATTACCACCCAGCATGGCCGACAGATCGATCGGGCCGGAGCCCGGCTGCTGAGGCGTATTGAACTGCTGGTCAGACGGCTGCTGCATAATGGTGGTGTTGCCAGCCAAGTCATCGGCTGGCACCTGATTTTCAGACAGGGTTCCGAGCGGCTGGGGCGGAGTGCCCAGCTGTTCGAAAGTCTGCTGCGAGGATGGCGCTGTCGGCTGGCTCTGCGTGTTGCTCGAGCTGTTGCGACGGCCATTGCCTTTTTCGAGATCCTGGAAACGGAACTCATTGTCTTCCTGCAAGCGCTGCAGCTGTTCCTGCAATTGCCTGATCCGGAAGTTCAGTTCTTCCATTTGCCCGGTATATTGACGCATCTGGGTTTCAAGCCGGTCAACCCGAACCGCGAGATCTGAAGCGGATTGGGCTACCTGAATGCGTTCTCCCTGAACGGCACTCTCGGACGGGATCGGCATCGGCGGCAAGGGGACGCCCTGCTGCTGAGCCTGATATTCGAGAGCGCTGATGCGGTCCGCCAACCCGTCAAGAGACGCAGGACTGGAAGCAAAGGCTGCTCCGGCCCCACACCACGCAACAGCAAGCATGGCGATCATCAATCTGATCATGGAAATCCTCTCATCATCATCAATGGGTGGTGCAACAATCAAGGATTGTCAGCCACCGCAGCTTAGCGGATTCTTCTCGCACCGAAAGCCTTTTGCTCCCATTTCGCGGCAAAAATGTGAAATGGCAGCGGTTGCCCAAAACGATTTGGCGAGAAAGACCTCGATCACGCACAGGAGGCCTGAACAAGAAAACCGGCCCCGAACAATGTCGGAGCCGGCAAACTTGAAGAAACCTGAAAAGAGTCGCTGCGCCTAGTTGGCGAGGGCCGTAACGGCGCGGCGGTTCTGGGACCAGCACGAAATGTCGTTACAAACAGCAACCGGGCGTTCCTTGCCGTAGGATTTGGTCGACATCCGGTTGGCAGAAATGCCTTTGGAGACCAGATAGTTGCGAACCGAGTTCGCACGGCGGGCACCAAGCGCGATGTTATATTCGCGTGTGCCGCGTTCATCGGCATGACCTTCGATCGCGATGCGATAGTTGGAATATTGGTTGAGCCAGACGGCCTGCTTGTCCAGTGTGGACTGGGCGGAGACGTTCAGATCGGAGCTATCCGTATCAAAGAAGACACGATCACCAACGTTGACCACGAAATCCTGCGCCGTGCCCGGAGCGGCGGACAGACCCGGATTGGCCATCTTGTCAGGATTGGAAGAACAGGCTGCAAGTGTTGCCATCAGGACAAGGCCGAAAGCGGCACGAGCAGGAAACTTTGCGCGAAGGGATGTCATTTCGATCCTCTGTGTTTCGCATAAAAAACGTCGGACCATTGTCCGTGATACTGGTTAATGCCGGGTTCGCAAAGATGGTTAACAGAATATTATCAGAACCGACCCCGAACAACAATGAAGGCAGCACATCAATTCGACGGCTGCCTTCACCTCTGAGAAAATTCTAACGGGCAAAGATGGCCAGACTTAGGCAGAAACTGGCCGTCAAGTGCCCCCAACCCTGATTTTCAGACGGCACCGGGATTATGCCATCAAGCCTAGTCGATTGGCGGTGACCACGCCGGGTCGGACGCGAATTCCGGCGTCGGAACGCGCTGCTCGTTGCGGCCAGTCAGATCGATCGAGAAGAGCTGCGGACCGCCATTGGCACCGGCACTTTCGCGGAAGAACATCAGCACGCGACCGTTCGGAGCCCAGGTCGGACCTTCGTTGTGGAAGCCGGACGCCAGAATGCGTTCCCGAGAGCCATCGGTCTGCATGACCCCGATCTGGAACTCGCCCTTGTAAAGCTTGGTAAAGGCGATCAGGTCACCGCGCGGCGACCAGACCGGCGTCGAATAACTGCCCTCGCCAAAGCTGATGCGCTGCACATTCGAGCCATCGGCATTCATCACATAAATCTGCTGGCGACCACCGCGGTCGCTTTCGAAAGTGATGCGGGTTCCATCCGGAGAGAAACTCGGGCTGGTGTCAATAGAGGCGGAGTTGGTCAGCCGCGTGATCTTGCCGTTGCGCAGGTCCATCCGGTAGATGTTGGCGTCCCCCTGCTGTTGCAGGCTGAGAACGATGCTGTTGCCATCGGGCGAGAAGCGCGAGGAAAAGCTCATGCCGGGAAACTGCCCGACGTTCGAGCGGCGACCCGTCTCGATATCCAACAGATAGGCCCGAGGCTGACCATTCTCGAGCGCCATGTAGGTGATTTCCTGCTTGGTCGGCGAGAAGCGGGGCGTCAAAACCAGATCGCGCCCATCGGTCAGATAGCGCACATTGGCTCCGTCCTGATCCATAATCGCGAGGCGCTTGACGCGGGCATCTTTAGGGCCGCTTTCATCGACGAACACGATGCGGGTATCGAAATATCCCTTTTCACCGGTCAGACGCTCATAGATGGCATCCGCGATAATGTGAGCAACGCGCCGCCAGTTCTTCGGCGTGGTGAAAAACTGCTGTCCGGTCATCTGCTGGCCTGCGAAAACATCCCAAAGCCGGAACTCCGCCTTCAAACGCCCATCAGCTTCCTGCGTCACCGTTCCAGTGACCAGCGCCTGAGCATTGATCACGGTCCAGTTGGCAAAGGACGGCACCGTCGAAGAGCCGAGATTCTTTTGAATGAAGGCATTGCGATCAATCGGCGAGAAGAGCCCTGATCGCTTCAAGTCGGCTTCCACCACACGGGACACTTCCACGGCGATCTCGGCGCCGGAGAAATCCGTGATGGCGATCGGCATCGGCTGGATATTGCCCTGCCGAATATCGATTTCGATCAGCGCAAAGCCCGGCCTCACCATCATCAGGCTGGACAGCAGGGCAAACGCGAGCAACGGCAAGGCCTTGCGAAACGACGCAGGGCCTGCCGCGAAATCCGGCAGCCGGAACGGCACGAGGGAGCGAAGCTGTTTCATCTCGATCTTCTTCCTGTCTAGTCCAGACCACATCTGGCCCGATCCTCAGTCATTCTTTCCATGTCAGCCGGGTCAGGCAATGGCCCGGCTTAAAATTTTTATCGCAGTCAGCCAAATAAACGGCTTTTTCCCGTTCGGGTTCCCTGTTGCCCAGCAATTAGAACATTTCGCTGGGGTCAAACGTGATGAGCACCTGGCGCCAGGAATCATATTTGTCGAGCGGCAGGTTGCTGTAGGGAGCACAACGACGCACAGCACGCATGGCACTTTCCACCGCAGCAATGCCGAACTGATTGGCAGGATACTCGATGGGCTGCGGCCCCGACGTCACGTTGCCCTGCTGATCCAGTCCGAATTCGATCCTGACACGCAATTGTGACGCATCGGCGGCACCAACCGGAGGTGACCAGCAACGGGCAATCTGGGATCGCAAGGCATCCAGTTCGCTCTGGGTCATGGCAGCAGCCTGTTTCCCGTTGCGAGAGCCGAATGACGCGCTCTGATCATCAAGGCTTGGCGCAGCATTTGCGGCCGGCTCAGCCTTGTTGGCAAGCGCCTTCAACGCGTCAGCATCAAATTCCCGCTTCTGCTTGGGCGGCGTCTTGACCGGGGGCTTTGGACGCACTTTCGGCAGGGCGGCAACCGGCTGCGGCGGAGGAGGAGGCGTGTTCTCGACCTTCGGCTCAGGTTCAGGTTCTGGCTGGGGCTCCGGTTGCGGTTCCGGCTGAGCTTTCGGCTCAGGCGAAGGCGTGGGCTGCGGCTCCGGCTTGGGTTCCGGTTCGGGAGGCGTCGGCTCGGGCTCAGGTGGCGGCGCTGCCTTCGGAGGCTCCGGCTTGGGCGCGGGCTTGACGTCGGGAATGGGGTCCGGCTTGGGCTCTTCCGGCTCAGGCGCCTTGATGGTCTTTTCCTTTACCTCTTCCTGCACTTCCGCCTTGGAATCCCCCTTCTTCACATCGGTAACATCGGCGATGGAGACAAGTTCGACAGGCAGAATCTCAAGCTCGGAAACGTCATGCGTCTCCGCCGCCGGAAGGCTGATAAGCCCCCAACCGAGAAGGACAATATGTCCAATACTCGATGCAATGAAGCCGACATTCCGCATAAGCGCTTAACGAAGCTCCTCGGTGCTGACAAGACCAATCTTGGTGAAACCGGCACGGTTCATCGCGCCCATCACCCGCATGATGCTGCCGTAATCGGCATTCTTGTCGCCTCGGACGAAGATCCGCTCGTTGTAGCCATTCTCGGCCACGCTGAGCAGGGTTTCGATCAGCTTGTCCGCTTCTACGGGCTGATCCTGAAGATAGAGCGATCCATCCTGACGGATCGATAGCGTGAGGGGCTCGGTCTGGCTCGACAGGGCATTGGCCTGACTCTGAGGCAGGTCAAGCGGCACGCCGACCGTCATCATCGGAGCCGACACCATGAAGATAATGAGCAGCACCAGCATGACGTCGACCAGTGGCGTCACGTTGATCTCGGCAACCGGCCTGTGCCGCATGGCACGGCGAGCGCCTCGTCGACGTCCTCCGCCCGGAGTTCCCATGGATCCCAAAGCCATATCTTATCCCCTTTCATCCATCAGACGGGACAGAATGGCGGAAAACTCATCCGCAAAGCCTTCAAGCCGCAAGGCATGTTGCGACGCGATGGAGGCCAGCTTGTTGTAGGCGATAACGGCGGGAATAGCGGCCAGAAGGCCGATGGCAGTCGCAAACAATGCCTCGGCAATACCCGGTGCAACAACCGCAAGAGAGGTACTCTTGGATGCAGCGATGCCCTGGAAGGAGTTCATGATCCCCCAGACGGTACCGAACAGACCGACGAACGGTGCAGCCGAGCCAACTGTGGCAAGGAACAACAAGCGCTTTTCGAGCCGGTCAACCTCGCGGGCGAGCGTCACATCAAGCACCTTCTCGATGCGCGCAGGCAACCCGGCAACCGATCGCGCATGGCCCTCAAAACTTCGCTTCCATTCTCGCATCGCGGCTACAAAAAGCGCCGCCATGGCATGATTGGGCCGCCCCGAGAGGGTGCGATAGAGTTCTTCGAGCGACTGTCCGGACCAGAAGACCTTTTCGAAACGATCCATCTGCCGCTTGGTGCGCGAGTAGAGAATGGCCTTGTCTATAATGATCGTCCATGACCAGACAGACGCCATCATCAGGCCAATCATGACGAACTTGACGACAATATGAGCCTGAAGAAACAACGAGATCAGCGACAGTTCAACATGGGCGTTGGCTAGGGCTGTCTGGGCAACCTCATTGGGCATGGATCTATGTCCTTTCTTGACCGAAACACACAAATGAGCTGTCCGGTCCAACCTTGCAAAATTCGCGACACCTTTTGTCAGCAGATTTTGTCAAAACTTGGATCAGAAGCTCTTGTGACGCAAAGCATATTACGGACGAGAAGGCAACATTATGGTTAATGAATGCTTAAATCGCGAAGATTTGTTTTCAGGCACTCAATTGAAATCTGGCCGATTTCAGCCCTGAGATGTCAAAGCATCGACCATCAATTTGGGCAATCTGCGCGGCTTTCCCTCGCGATTGATAACCACAACGGTCACTCGCGCTGTAAACAGGATTTCTTTATCACGCAGGATTTGCTGGTCCAGAACCAGCCTCGCACCCCTGATTTCGCCAACCCGGGTCTCGACCACGAGAATGTCGTCGATGCGCGCCGACTTGATGAAATTGATGTCCATGTGCCGTACGGCCATCGCCAGACGCTCGCCATGCTCCGGTGCATCAAGGTCACTGTGATGCACGCCAAGCAGGCGGATATAGTCCGACCGACCCCGCTCGATGAACTTGAGATAATTGGCGTGATAGACAATGCCGGAGAAATCCGTGTCCTCATAATAGACCCTGAATTTCTGGCAATGGCCGAAGCCGGTCAGCCGACCATCAAGATCTGACCATTCACTTTTATGCTGATGCTCAGGCATCATCCAATCCTTCCGCAAACAATCCCATTTGCGGTGGAGTGTCTCTCTGCGGCACGGCCAGTCCCAAATGGGCAAAAGCCTTGGGCGCCAACAGGCGTCCTCGCGGCGTGCGCTGAATGAAACCCTGCTGGATCAGATAAGGCTCGATGATTTCCTCGATGGCATCCCGTGGTTCGGACAAGGCCGCTGCAATCGTTTCGATGCCGACAGGCCCGCCACCAAAGGATGTGGCGATGAGGGTGAGATAGCGTCTGTCTAGGGCGTCGAGACCTTCATTGTCAACTTCCAACATCCGCAACGCCCTGTCCGCAACGTCGCAGTCTATGCGCCCTCCGGCCTGCACGATGGCCACATCCCTGACCCGGCGCAAAAGGCGCCCGGCAATGCGGGGTGTCCCGCGAGATCGGCGGGCGATCTCCACCGCCCCTTCCTTGGTGATGGCAACCCCCATCAGGCGAGCCCCGCGCGTGACGATATATTCGAGCTCTTCAACCGTGTAGAAATTGAGCCTCACCGGAATCCCAAAGCGGTCGCGCAAGGGCGTCGTCAGAAGACCGAGGCGCGTCGTCGCGGCAACAAGGGTGAATTTGGCCAGATCGATCTTCACCGAGCGGGCGGCAGGCCCCTCACCGATGATCAGGTCGAGTTGGAAATCCTCCATGGCCGGATAGAGAATCTCTTCGACGGCCGGATTGAGCCGGTGGATCTCGTCGATGAAGAGAACGTCATTCTCCTCGAGATTGGTCAGAAGCGCGGCCAGATCCCCAGCCTTGGCGATCACCGGACCGGAGGTCGACTTGAAATTCACCCCAAGCTCGCGACTGACGATCTGGGCGAGCGTCGTCTTGCCAAGTCCCGGAGGGCCGACGAACAGCACATGATCGAGCGCTTCCTTGCGCGCACGGGCCGCCTCAATGAAGATCGAAAGGTTCGCCCTCGCCTGCGCCTGCCCGACAAAGTCATCGAGCATTTGCGGTCTGAGGGTGCGATCGGTGTCTTCTTCTCCCGACGCAGCCGAAACAAGCCGCCCTTCCTCTTCGATCATTGACTAAGCTCCTTGAGCGCATGGCGAATGAGCGCCGCTGTCTGCAGCCCATCCCCTTCGCGTTTCATCACCGTGGCAACCGCCGCACTGGCCTGCATTTGAGCATAACCAAGATTGGTCAGAGCCGAAACCGCCTCGGCCATTGCCTTGGGCGCGGCCGCCATCTCGATCTCTGCCTGCAGCGAGGCAACAGCGCTATCGGTCGCCGAAAGCCCCGGCGTCTTATCCTTGAGTTCGGAGACAATGCGCTGAGCGACCTTTGGGCCAACGCCGGGCGTGCGCGCGACCATAGCCTTGTCCTGAAGGGCAATGGCCGACGTCAGCTCGGAAATCTTCAGGGTTGACAGGATGGCAAGCGCCACCTTCTGCCCCACACCCTGCACGGTCGTCAGCAGGCGGAACCAGTCCCGCTCCAACGCCGTGGCAAAGCCGAACAGCTTGATCTGATCTTCCCGCACATGGGTTTCGATCAACACCGTTGCCGCTTCTCCCACGGGAGGCAGAGCCTGAAGCGTCTGTCCCGAACAATATACTTCATAGCCAACCCCACCCACATCGACGATGACATAGGTATCGGCATATTCGTCAATCAAACCCTTGAGTTTGCCAATCATCCAGCGTTCCCGCCCATTTCACAGACAACCGCCTTTCAGGCGATCTTGTAAGCCTTCTGTCCGCGCTGATGGGCGTGGCAAATGGCGATGGCCAGCGCATCGGCAGCATCTTCGCTGTCAAACTGCGCCTTGGGCAACAGCATCTTGACCATGGTCTGAACCTGGTTCTTGTCCGCATGCCCCACCCCGACAACGGTCTTCTTGACCGCGTTGGGCGCATATTCGGCAACCTCGAGCCCGCGCTGGGCTGGAGCCAGAAGGGCAATCGCCCGCGCCTGCCCGAGCTTGAGCGTCGCTGCCGCATCCTTGTTCACGAACGTCTGTTCAACCGCAACCTCGTTGGGGTCATGGTGTTCAAGAACCTCCATGACGCCGTTATGCAATTGCAAAAGGCGGCTGGCAAGATCAAGCTTGCCGTCAGACGTGATGAGGCCGGAACCGACGAAAATCAGCCGATTGCTGATCACGTCAATCGCCCCCCAGCCGGTACGACGGAGCCCGGGATCAAATCCCACGATTCGGATCGGATGCGTTTTCATGGCCTAATCCTTACCCAACATACCCGAACAATACCAGAACAAACTCTCAGTACAAACAGGAATTGACTTCTCCGCCTCTTGTGCAACCATGCAACACAATAGCAACAAGACACCACCAGAAGACAGCCATGTTCTCCCCTGTCAAATCGATTTTCATCACCCTTCTCTGGTTTCTGGGAGCCGTCACCCTTGCCAGCTACCTTTCCCTTCAGGTCAGTGCGGTGTGGGGAGGCATACTCTTCCTCACTCTGGCGGTATTTATCGGCATCCCAATGAGCACCGTCAGCGGTGATCGTCTGAAGCGGATGTTCCTCTTCATCTTCGCGATGCTCGTCTTCTTCGTCTATCAGCTCGCGCTGGTCAAATATGACCCCTTCGCAAGCCCCAGCCGATTTTACGGCAGTCGGTGCGCTTCAATGGATGGTATTGTCACCTTGCGGTCCTACCTCAACAACCACCCCCGCGAGTCAACCCGCTATTACACCTGCTACACCGATGGCACCGCCTTCTACTGGTTGAGGAACGGCCGCGAGACAGGCTTTGCCGAAAAGATCGAAGGGACTTTCGCACCCTCACCGCAAACCGAATTCGACTTCTTCGCCTCCCATTATAAAGACCCCGACTTCGTCACCAGCCATGAATCCTATGTGGGCTATTTCGTCCCGCAGACCGTGCAGACCAATCCCATCACCACCCAACGCATGGCGACACGAGGATTGGTGATCTTCTTCATCCTCGCCTTCATCCTGGATGAAGTCTGGTTCCGATATGGAGAACTCCAGCCTTCAGGAAAGGCTCACAAGACCAGTTCGCCCGCAAACAAGCCATTTGACAAACCCACAACGCGCAAGAAGAATAGGCCCTCACGCAAACGCCGCTCCAAGCGCAAATCAGGATCCTCTCGCTCGTGACCGACATCAACCTTCCCCTCATTCTGGGTGCAGCTCTGATCGCCATGGCCAGCCCGGGACCGGCGACCCTCGCCATCGCGGGCACATCAATGAAAGCTGGTCGCAAGCATGGTCTGGTGCTGGCCTCGGGCATCACCACCGGTTCGCTTTTCTGGTCGACGGCGGCAGCGCTGGGCATGGGAACCGTGATGATGGCCAACGCATGGCTGTTCGCCACACTGAAATATGTCGGCGCGGCCTATCTCTTCTACCTTGCAATCAAGTCAGCCCGTTCGGCGCTGACACCGTCGCTTGAAGATCACGACATTCTTGAAGGGGCGCAGTTGAGCCTCAAGCGCACTTATCTCAAAGGCCTCGCCATCCACTTGACCAACCCGAAAGCCATCCTGTTTCTGGGATCGATCTACGCCCTTGGCCTGCCCAAGGAGGCAACCGCGATGGATCTGATGACCGTCGTTCTGGCCCTCGGCTGCCAGAGTGCCTTCGTCTGCCATCTCTATGCCCTGCTGTTTGCCAGCAAGCCCATCGTCGCCGGATATCGCAAGAGCCGCCGCGCTCTTGAAGGCATTTTCGCGATGCTGTTCGGCGCGGCCAGCATCAAGGTTCTGACCACGACGGCCAGCCAATAAAAAGCCCCGCCACGACACACGGTCGGGCGAGGCTATCAATCCTTGAAGCCAAACCTTGAAGGCTCAGCCTTCCAGCGATGCCATCACTTCGTCGCTCATGGTGAAGTTGGAATAGACGTTCTGCACGTCGTCATCGTCTTCCAGAGCGTTCATCAGCTTCATGATCGTGCCAGCTTTTTCCGCATCCACATCAATCTCGTTCTGCGCCTTCCAGATCGCTTTCTGGGATTCGGCTTCCTTGCCGAGCGCTTCCTCGAGTGCCTTGCCGACTTCGATCATGTCTTCAAAGCTGGTGTAGATGGTGTGACCGTCCTCATCGCTGACAACGTCATCGGCACCAGCCTCAATGGCAGCTTCCAGAACCGTATCTGCATCGCCAACTTCGGCCGGATAGACCAGCTCGCCAACGCGGTCGAACATGAAGGCGACCGAACCGGTCTCGCCAAGAGAGCCACCATTCTTGGTGAAGGCAGCACGCACGTTCGAAGCAGTGCGGTTGCGGTTGTCAGTCAGCGCTTCGACAACAACAGCGGTGCCGCCCGGACCGTACCCTTCGTAGCGAACCTCATCGAAGTTGCCTTCATCACCGGCCTCAGCCTTCTTGATGGCGCGATCGATGTTGTCTTTCGGCATAGACTGGCCACGGGCGTTCTGGATGGCCAGACGCAGGCGAGCATTCGAATCCGGGTCGCCGCCACCCATTTTGGCCGCAACGGTAATCTCTTTGGAAAGCTTTGAGAACAACTTGGACCGCTTGGCATCCTGAGCGCCCTTGCGATACATGATGTTCTTGAATTTTGAATGGCCTGCCATATCCTGTTTTCCATATGTCTTGATGATCGCCACCAGATGGAACCATCGGGGCGTTTCAAAATTTGTTGCAGGTCATGCCACAAGAGCACGGCAAAGATCAAGCCATCTCATGGTCCTGCCTAGCCAAAGCTGGCTCAATTGCTGCTCTTTTCCCAAAAAGAAGGAATATGTTGCGAAAGATGACCGCCGATCCGCAAAGGCTCAATGGCAACAGCAAGGCCCGTCCGGTCGTCGGTATCGACCGCAACGCCGCAAAGAGTCGGGTCGCCCAACGAAGGCGTATAGCGCCCTGAAGGAACCTTCGTGAGGAACCGGCGCACAGGTTCATCCTTCTCCATGCCAAGCACCGAGTCATAGTCGCCGCACATCCCGGCATCGGTCATGTAGGCCGTCCCGCCGGGCAGAACCCGGTAGTCCGAGGTCGGCACATGGGTGTGGGTGCCAACAACAAGGCTGGCACGCCCGTCAAGAAAATGCCCCATAGCTTCCTTTTCGGATGTCGCCTCGGCATGAAAATCAACGATGATCGCGTCGGCAAATTCCCCAAGCGGACATGCCGCCAGTTCCTTGTCGATGGCAGCGAAGGGACAATCGAGAGCGTCCATATAGACCCGCCCCATGGCATTGATCACCAAGACATTGGCACCATTTCGGGCCGTGTAAAGATTGGCACCCTTGCCGGGTACGCCGGACGGAAAATTCACCGGGCGGAGAAAAGCTGGCTGTCGCTCGCAGAAGACAAGAGCATCGCGCTGGTCCCACACATGGTTGCCGGTTGTGATGACATCCCCGCCCGCATCGACGAGATCCTGCAGGATGGCTTCGGTGATACCGAACCCGGCCGCCGAATTCTCCCCGTTGATCACGACGAAGTCGATGCTATGGCGCTCGACCAACCCGGGCAGCTTGTTCAGAACGATGGTTCGTCCAGCCCGCCCGACAATATCTCCAATGAACAGCAATCGCATTCGGTCATTCGAACCCGGCTAGTCGCCCTCAGGCGCCCGGATTACATCCTTGTCTGTCACAATCATATCCAGTGGCAGGTCATAACCGCCCACAGGCACCTTGTCCAGTTGCTGAAAGGAGAAGGCCAGTCCGACGAGCATGGGTTTAGAGCCGGACAGGATGCGTTCGGAGATGTAGCGATCATAATGCCCGGCTCCATATCCGATGCGATTGCACTCTGAATCAAAGGCCAGAAGCGGCATCACCAGAAGATCCGGCATGACCTCGCGAGCCCCACGCCCGGGTGCTCGTGTCCCGAACCCGGCATCAACCAGCTCGGTACCCTCTTTATAAGAGCGGAACAACATACCTGTTCGCCCGATCGGGACAGGCAAGGCAAGCGCCGCACCCCGTTTCAGCAATGGCGGGATCAGAAGAGTTGAATCGATTTCAGACTGAATGGGCATGAAGAGACCGACAATGGCGGCCTGATCCAGTGGAGCGTGCTGAAGGAGATTTTCGCAGCAAAGACGGGAAAGCTTGGCACGTTCGGCATCAGGAACAGCATCGCGTTGAGCCCTCATGGTCCGTCTGGTCTGGGCCTTGGTATCCTTGAGCGCTGCGCTGTCCATTCTGTCCCCCCTGCTCAGCAACCACACGCTGAGCCAAAAAAGCGGTCCACCTTGGCAGGAAGACCGCTCTTGAATGGTATGCCGCAGCGACCGTCGAAGTTTTTTCAGATCCTGGGACACCTTAAGTTAAGGTGGGTGCCAGGTGAAGAGGACCACGGTCCCTATCAGCGCCAGCTCCCGTTCGGATCAGTAAGGCCCCGAGGATAAGTTTCTTCTAACGCGAAGTGCAGCAGAGACCCATATATAAAGGACGCGATACGGAATTTCCAGCGCGACTTTACATTGAGGCCATCAACTTTTCGCAGAAAACCGACTTTGCACATCAGCTATGCATTTTCAGCTCTCGAGCAGCACTTTCGAAAGCCGTTCAAGCTGTTCCGCAGCCTTGTCGATCCGCTGGGCCAGTGCTTCCTGATCGCCCTCGTTCTTTTCCTTCACTGCATACCGCGCATCGCGGAGCGCCTTGATTTCCTCGGAGAGCGTCTCGACCCTTGATGACATTTCCGAAAGCTGGTCCATCGCCATGATGCCCGCCATCACAGTCAGCCGCTGGTCACCGATTTCACCGAAATTGTCGCGAAGATCGACAATGATACCGTCGAATTGACGCGCCAAAGACAACAGATGCTCTTCCTGACCATCTTCACAGGCCATGCGGTAGGCACGCCCGTTGATGCTGACGCTGACCTGCACCATATGCTTCTCCGGTCACTTCAAAGTCGCGCCAAATGCGCTACACGGCCTATCGCGCAACCCGATCGCTGCGAAATGGCTTGATCTTTCTGGCTCATCCTGACCGTTCCAAGACAGGCACCCTGTCTCGTCACTCGAGCCTATCCTCCATGCTGTTCCAGCACGGCCCGAACCGATTCCATGGCAGCTCCAAGGCGCCGGGATACTTCCACGTTGGCGCTCTCGAGCTTTTCCGAGCGGCTCTGCGCTTGCTCAAGAGAGGTCGTCAAATCCGACCGCTCCGCACTAAGCCGCTGCAGATCTCCGCGAAGCGTTTTGACCGACAAGGCCTTTTCCTGCTGCTTGTCAACCGCCTCTTCGAGGGCAGCTATGGCCCGATCCAGTCGGACCAGGGCCTCACTCACCCCAGGCTTTTCACCCATTACACCCCCAAAATGACCAATCCCCCTTTGCCGTCAGGTCAAAGCCTACAGGAGACCGGATCATCATGGAACCGCATCACAAAGGCCGACGGATGGCGACAAAGTGGTCAAATAAACATCAACCCAAGTCACATTGCGCATTTGATCGCTCGCAAGATCCCTCACGAGTGATCGAGGCGGTCTCATTTCTTGACACCAATTTGGTCAGAAATCTGCAAATCCACAGCCCATGAGTCGCCAAACGCAGCCGAACATTTCGAATCTAGGAGACTTCCATATAGCGCGTCAATGGGCCCCATTCGTCAACAGCTCCCGTCCACAGAGGAATACTCCATTAGTCGAAAGTAGAACTTTTCGCCTTAAGTCCGGCAGGTTCACGTTGACTTACGCCCCACTAATGATAAATGTCAGGGCGTTTGTATCAGCCTCTGTCTGCCGGGCTTGCGACGTGGCAAGGCAGTTCCTGTGTAACTTGATAGAATTCGACAGCGATTCTGGACGTGAGCAACCGTAAGCAATGCACATATCCGAATCCGCTAGTTTGAAATCCCAGAAGCAGAGTTCATGAGCAACATGGAAAAACAGACCCGCATGGCACATGCGATCCGCTTTCTTGCAATGGATGCCGTTGAGAAAGCAAAGTCCGGTCACCCTGGCCTCCCGATGGGAGCAGCAGACATCGCGACCGTGCTCTTCACCAAATTCATGAAATTTGATCCCAAGGCCCCGAAATGGGCGGATAGAGACCGCTTTGTTCTCTCCGCAGGCCACGGATCCATGCTGCTTTATTCCCTGCTGCACCTGCTCGGATACGAAGACATGACCATGGATGATCTGGCCAACTTCCGCCAGCTCGGCGCCAAGACCGCCGGTCATCCTGAATATGGCCATGCTTCAGGCATCGAAACCACCACAGGCCCGCTCGGTCAGGGCATTGCCAACGCGGTTGGCATGGCAATCACCGAAAAGCTGATGGCCGCCCAGTTCGGCGAGGATCTCGTTGATCACTATACCTATGCGCTCGCCGGTGACGGCTGCCTCATGGAAGGCATCAGCCAGGAAGCGATTGCCCTTGCAGGCCACCTCAAGCTCAACAAGCTGATCCTTCTGTGGGATGACAACAACGTCACCATCGACGGTGCCGTGACCGTGTCCGACTCCACCGACCAGCTGGCTCGCTTCCGCGCCTGCAACTGGAACACCGATTCGATCGATGGCCATGATCAGGATGCAATCGCGACCGCCATCGAAGCCGCTCAGAAGAGCGACAAGCCCACGATCATCGCCTGCAAAACCGTCATCGGCTTCGGCTCCCCGAACAAGGCTGGCACCTCCAAAGTGCACGGCGCTCCGCTCGGCGAAGACGAAATCGCGGCAACCCGCGAAGCCCTTGGCTGGGAAAGCGGCCCGTTCGAGGTTCCCTCCGACATTCTCGACGCGTGGCGTATTGCAGGCCTCAACGCCTCTCACGCCCACAAGGAATGGCAGAAACGTCTTGAAGCAGCCGATCCTGATCAGCGCGCGGAATTCGAACGTCGCATGCGCGGTGATCTGCCCGCCAGCTTCGACGACGCCATGGCCGACTACAAAAAGGCACTGGCTGCCGACCCGAAAAAAGTCGCAACCCGCAAGGCATCCGAGATGGCTCTTACCGTCATCAACGAAGCCCTGCCAGAAACCATCGGCGGCTCTGCCGACCTGACCGGTTCCAACAACACCAAGACCCCGGCAACCGTCTCTGTCACCGCCGATGATTTCTCCGGCCGCTACATGAACTGGGGTATCCGCGAACATGTGATGGCCTCTGCCATGAACGGCATGGCTCTGCATGGCGGCGTCATTCCTTACGGCGGCACCTTCCTGGTCTTTGCCGACTACATGCGCGGTGCAATGCGTCTCTCCGCCCTGATGGAACAGCGCGTCATCTATGTCCTGACCCATGATTCCATCGGTCTTGGCGAAGACGGCCCGACCCATCAGCCGGTCGAAACCCTGGCTTCCCTGCGCGCGATCCCGAACATGCAGGTTTTCCGTCCTGCAGACGTCGTGGAAACCGCCGAGTGCTGGGAACTGGCCATCAAGGCCCAGGCTCCGAGCGTTCTTGCCCTCACCCGTCAGGGTCTGGCTCAGGTTCGCCTCGAATATTCCGAAGAGAACCTCTGCGGTCGTGGTGCCTATGTCCTGTCCGATTGTGATGGTGATGCAGATGTCTCGATCTTTGCATCGGGCTCCGAAATCGGCATCGCACTCGACGCACAGAAAACCCTCGAGGCACAGGGCGTGAAAACCCGCGTAGTGTCCGTTCCCTGCTTCGAACTCTTCGAAGCTCAGTCGGACAACTACAAGAAAGACACCCTTGGCTCCGCCAAAGTGAATGTCGGCATTGAAGCAGCCCTGCGCATGGGCTGGGATCGCATCATCGGCTCCGACGGCATTTTCATCGGCATGCCCGGCTTCGGCGCCTCTGGTCCGGCCGAAGAGCTTTATGAACATTTCGGCATCACCGCCGACAATGTTGTGGCTCAGGTCACCCAGAAGCTGAAAAACGCGTAAAAACACATATAACGATAGGAATTGGCAGGAAAATTTTATAATCTCCTGCCAATTCGCTTGTCAGAGCTGACAATTTGTCATACGACAAAAGTATATAATCGCTCTATCATGAGATTAATCAACGCGCCCTTATCTACCCTCGGATAACAAGCGCACATCGAGTGCAATGCCACGATCCCACGATCGCGGAAAAGCATCACACCAACGAATGAAACGTTTTCGCCCAACCTGTTTCCGCAGTCTGCGCGCAAAACGTTCTGGTTGATCCAAGTGCAAGCCCGGCCCTTTCCGCAATTGTTGTTTGGCGGGCTGGATAAAATTCAGGAGAAGGTCATGACTGTAAAAGTAGCGATCAATGGTTTCGGTCGTATTGGTCGAAACGTACTGCGTGCAATTGTCGAATCCGGCCGTACCGACATCGAAGTCGTTGCGATCAACGATTTGGGCCCGGTTGAAACCAACGCCCACCTGGTTCGTTTTGACTCCGTACATGGCAAATTCCCTGGCACCGTTACCGTTGACGGCGACACCATCGACGTTGGCCGTGGTCCGATCAAGGTAACCGCCATCCGCAACCCAGAAGAACTGCCTTGGGGCGAGCTCGGTGTTGACGTTGCAATGGAATGCACCGGCATCTTCACCGCCAAAGAAAAAGCTTCCATGCACCTGACCGCTGGTGCAAAACGCGTTCTGGTTTCTGCTCCGGCTTCCGGCGCTGACAAAACCATCGTGTTCGGCGTGAACCACGACAGCCTGACTGCAGAAGACCTCGTTGTCTCCAACGCTTCCTGCACCACCAACTGCCTGTCTCCGGTTGCCTATGCCCTCAACAAAGCTGTTGGCATCGAAAAGGGTTTCATGACCACCATTCACTCCTACACTGGTGATCAGCCGACCCTCGATACCATGCACAAAGATCTGTATCGCGCCCGCGCTGCTGCCCTGTCCATGATCCCGACCTCCACCGGTGCTGCTAAAGCTGTTGGTCTGGTTCTTCCGGAACTGGCTGGCAAACTGGACGGCGTTGCAATCCGCGTTCCGACCCCGAACGTATCTGTTGTTGACCTGGTCTTCGAAGCCAAAAAAGACACCACCGTTGAAGAAGTCAACGCAGCCATCAAAGCAGCTGCCGACGGCGAACTCAAAGGCATCCTCGGCTACACCGAACTGCCGAACGTTTCCACCGACTTCAACCATGACCCGCACTCTTCCATCTTCCACATGGATCAGACCAAAGTCATGGACGGCCGCATGGTTCGTATCCTGAGCTGGTACGACAACGAATGGGGCTTCTCCAACCGCATGGGTGACACCGCGGTTGCGATGGCAAAACTCATCTAATCAGGCGACCTCAACGCCCACCCTGTCAGGCCAGCCTGACAGGGATCTGACGATAAAGAAGGCGCTGTTTGCGAGACAAAACCGGCCAACGGTTTTTGGTCCGGACAGCGCCTTTTCTATTCGCGATACCAATTCCGATCCTCCATCGGACAGACCACAGGATAATCCCAATGGCTGCTAGCAATTTCAAAACCCTTGATGATGTCGAACTCAGCGGCAAGCGCGTCCTCGTCCGCGTCGACCTGAACGTGCCGATGAAAAACGGCGAAGTCACCGACAGCACACGCCTCGACCGCATCGTGCCGACTCTCACGGAAATCTCCGAAAAGGGTGGCAAGGTCATCATCCTCGCCCACTTCGGTCGCCCCAAAGGCGAAAAAGTGCCCGAAATGTCCCTCAAACAGGTTGTCCCGGCCCTGTCCAAGGCGCTCGGCATGCCGGTCGGCTTTGCCGAAGACTGCATCGGCGAAGTCGCCAAGGCAGCCATCGACAACATGGCCGACGGTGACGTACTGGTGCTCGAGAACACCCGTTTCTACAAGGGCGAAGAAAAGAACGATCCCGAATTCGCAGCCCAGCTCGGCGCAAATGGCGATCTGCTCGTGGCTGACGCCTTCTCGGTGTCCCACCGCGCCCACGTTTCCACCGAAGGTCTCTGCCATCACATGCCTGCCGTTGCAGGCCGCACCATGCAGCAGGAACTCGAAGCCCTCGATTCCGCCCTTGGCAACCCGAACCGCCCGGTTCTGGCCGTTGTCGGCGGCGCGAAGGTCTCCACCAAGATTGACCTTCTTGAAAACCTGATCACCAAGGTCGACGGCCTCGTCATCGGCGGCGGCATGGCCAACACCTTCCTTGCTGCTCAGGGCAAGGGTGTCGGCAAGTCCCTGTGCGAACACGACCTTGCGGAAACTGCAAACCGCATCATGGCAAAAGCCAAGGAAATCGGCTGCGAGATCATCCTGCCGGTCGACGCTCTTGTCGCCAAGGAATTCGCAGCAGGCGCTGCCTATGACGTGCTTGACGTGGACAGCGTTCCTGCTGACGGCATGATGCTCGACGTTGGACCGAAATCCGTTGAAGCCGTCGTTGCCTGGATCGAGAAAGCCAACACCGTGGTCTGGAACGGCCCGCTTGGCGCCTTCGAGATCGCACCGTTCGACACCGCAACCGTTGCAGCCGCCAAAGCCGCTGCAGAACAGACCAAAGCTGGCAAACTGACCTCTGTTGCCGGTGGCGGCGACACCGTTGCAGCACTCAACCACGCTGGCGTCTATGACGACTTCTCCTACATCTCCACCGCTGGTGGTGCCTTCCTCGAATGGATGGAAGGCAAGGCTCTGCCGGGCGTCGAAGTCCTCAAAGCCTGATTTCAGCACAATTTGACGCAAAAATTGATGCGCCGGTCACCCGATCGGCGCATTTTTTCTGCTCCCGCCAACGATCCCCTTGCACCCGGTCACCTTTGCGCGATATCTGTGCTGAACCAAAACAACCAACAAGAAGCAGGTCTCGTCATGGAGCCAACCCAGATTTATCTCGTCACCCCCAGACATATTGATCTGGAAAGCTTTCCCGCCGACTTGGAAGCAGCCATGAACGGCGGCGAAATTGCCGCCCTCCTCATCGATTGCGACGCCCAGCACGACAGCGAACTGCAGAAAATCGCCCAGACAATCACCCCGATGGCCCAGAAGCGGGACATCGCGGTCGTTCTGCGCGGTGACTCGCGGGTTGCAGGCAGAGCCAAGTGTGATGGCCTGCATATCTCCGGCGACCTCGCCGAGCTCGAAGCAGCCGTCGAGGATTATGACGGTCGCTTCATGCTTGGCACCGAGGGTGGCAACAAACGCCATTCAGCCATGGAAATCGGCGAGAGCGGCATCGACTACATCATGTTCGGTCGTCTTGATGCCCCCACCGAGGAAACCATCCATGACAAGTCACTCGAAATGGCCGGTTGGTGGGCAAGCATGTTTGAAGTCCCTGCTGTGATCATCGGCGGCTCGGACCTCAGCGAATGCGAGACGGTCTCCAGCCTCGGCATCGAATTCATCGCCTTGCGTGAAGCGATCTGGGATCATGAGCAGGGCCCTGAAGCCGCTGTTCGCGAGGCCTGTGCCCTGCTGGCAGCCGGTGCCAGCGAGTGAGGCTGAAAGATCCATCCCGCCGATCATAGAATGGTCCAATTTCCGGGCCATTTTACCACGCGAGAGATTGTCTCCTCTTTATTGAAGTTCTGGCAGCGAGGACGCCATCCGTGAAGGCCCGTTTCATTGATCGACACACTGCACGTGCCAACCAGCCCCAACGCGCCCTCAGTCGGGCCATGCTGGTGCTGACCTGTGCCCTGCTGAGCAGCCCTGCCTTTGCCGCCGAGGAAGGCAAGCTGACCAACGTCATCGAGATCACGCCGGAAGACCCGCCCAAGTCCCAGTCGACCACCACGATGGAAAGCAAGGAAGAGCTTCCCAACCCGGCCACCTCCGACAATCCCTTCGATGTACCGAGGCTTCAGCTCTCGCGTGAAGCGGCCTATTCGGCTTATCAGCGCGGCTATTACCTGACGGCCTTCGACTTCGCCATCAAACTGGCGGGTGGAGGAGACGCCGCCGCCCAGACCCTGCTCGGCGAGCTATACTACCGCGGTCTTGGTGTCGATCAGGACATCAAGGAAGCCGCCAACTGGTTCAAGCTTGCCGCCGATGATAACAATGCCGAAGCGCAATTTGCCCTCGGCCTGATGCATGCGCGCGGACAGGGTGTCGACAAGGACCTGAAGAAGGCCCTCGACCTGTTCGAGAAGGCAGCTGCCCAAGGGCAGAAGCATGCCCAGTTCAACCTCGGCCTGATTTATCTCGAAGGCCAGTTGGTGCGTCAGGACATGACCAAGGCGATGGATCTGCTGACCAAATCGGCCAATCAGGGCCTACCGGACGCGCAATATACGCTTGCCAACCTCTATCGCTCGAAATTCTTCCCGACCCCCAAAGACGACCAGGCCGCCTACTGGATGCTTCAGGCCGCGAAAAACGGCTTTTCCGACGCTCAGCTTGAATATGGCTTGATGCTGTTTTCCGGCAAGGGTGTCACGCAGGATTATGACAACGCAAAGGCCTGGATCGAACAGGCCGCCAAGGCCGGTCATGTTCTCGCCCAGAACCGCCTCGCCCGCATTCTTGCCCGCGGCTATGGCGCGCCACCCGAACCGATCAAGGCAGCAGAATATTATCTCCTGTCGAAACGGGCCGGCAAACATGACGACTGGCTCGAGGATTTTTATGTCAAACTTGCCAAACCGGACAAGGACAAGGCACTGGCAGCGCTCAGTCGGAAATCGCTCTGGTAGACCCCATCCGGCAACCAGAAAGCGCGGCTAGAGCTTCCGCGATTAACGCAATCCCGCCTTTTTGCGCCGAAATATCTGCCAAAAGCCTTGCAAAAGGCGTTTGAATATGGTCCTAGAAGGCACCCGTCCGCAGCGCCGTGGCAGAACTGCTACTTGCGGACCCAATCATGGACTTTAATGAAGCAGATCAGCCGCAGCCATTGTGGCCCGCTTTCTGCTAGCAAGATGGCTTGTTATGAAAATCAACGGCAACGAAATCCGTCCCGGCAACGTGATCGAGCATCAGAGCACCATTTGGGTTGCAGTCAAGGTCAACGCCGTCAAGCCGGGCAAAGGCGGTGCCTTCGCTCAGGTCGAACTGAAAAACCTGATCGATGGCCGCAAGCTCAACGAACGCTTCCGCGCATCCGAAACGGTCGAGCGTGTCCGCCTCGAGCAGAAAGACTTCACCTTCCTTTATGAAGAAGGCGAAAACCTCGTGTTCATGGACACCGAATCCTACGAACAGCTCGAACTGAACAAGGACTTTGTCGGCGAACGCGCAGCCTTCCTTCAGGATGGCATGGCCGTGGTTGTGGAGCTTTATGAAGAGCGTCCGATCGGCATCGATCTGCCCGACCAGGTGACCCTCGAAGTCACCGAAACCGAGCCGACCATCAAGGGCCAGACCCAGTCGTCTTCCTACAAGCCCGCACTGCTCGACAACGGCGTGCGTTGCATGGTGCCCCCCTTCATCACCACCGGTGAGAAGATCGTGGTCGACACCAACGAAATCACCTACGTCAAACGCGCTGACTGATCAGCCGCGAACGACAGACAACCAAACGGGCAGTGACTGATCTGCCCCTTTATGTGCGTGCCGGATCCGATCCGGCACGTTCCGTTTATCTCACCTGTGCGCTTTGCGAAATCCGGTCCAAAACCGGAGCCGCCTGATATCAGCGCCAGCCAGCCAGGACCCGTCAACATGGCCCGCTCAGCTCTCCTCAATGTCATGGTTCAGGCCGCTCTCAAGGCAGGCCGCCGCCTCGCTCGCGACTTTGGCGAGCTCGAAAACCTGCAGATCTCGCGCAAAGGCCCGGGCGATTTCGTCTCCAATGCCGACCTGCAGGCCGAGAAGACCATCAAGGAAGAGCTGAGAAAAGCCCGCCCGAACTTCGGCTTCCTGATGGAGGAAAGCGGCGAGGAAGTGGGCATCGACAAGAGCCACCGCTGGATCGTCGACCCGCTCGATGGCACCACCAACTTCCTGCACGGCATTCCCTTCTTTGCCATTTCTATCGCCCTGGAACATGAAGACAAGATCATTGCAGGCGTCATCTACAACCCCGCCACAGACGATCTGTTCGTCGCCGAGCGTGGCCGTGGCGCCTTCCACAATGACCGCCGGATGCGTGTTGCCGCCCGTGATGATTTCCACGATTGCGTGCTCGGAACCGGTGTGCCCCATCTTGGCCGTGGCAAGCACAAGCAATATCTGACCCAGCTCGAAGCCATGATGAACGAGGTCTCGGGCCTGCGTCGCATGGGTGCCGCCTCTCTCGATCTCGCCTATGTCGCGGCGGGCCGTTTCGATGGTCACTGGGAAGAATGGCTGAGCCCGTGGGACATCGCCGCTGGCGTCCTGATGGTGCGCGAGGCCGGTGGCTTCGTTACCGACATCAACGGCGGCGACAAGGTGCTCGAGACCGGCTCCCTGATCGCGGCCAACGAAACCATCCGTCGGCACATCCAGCACACCCTGCAGAAAGCGAAAAACAGCTGAGTCTGCTCTGATTTCGAGATCAGATTGACGCCAAATTTCTATCGGAAGGGCCGTGTGTTTTAGTCATCGCGGCCCTTTTTATATTGAACTTTCGAATTATATGAACTATTAAACTATCGTATAAGACAGCCCGTCAAAGACCAGCGTCCCCGCCGGCCCCACCTCAATCAAACGCACGAAACTTGCGTGCGGAGTTTGCAGCAGTGACTGATTTCACGCCCTTCCAATCCTACGCAGGCGGTCTCCTGATCGGCCTCGCAGCAGTCCTTCTCATGGCCTCATGGGGCCGTATCGCAGGCATGACCGGTATTCTGGCAGGTATCCTGCCGCCCTTCAGACAGGACATGAGCTGGAAGGCCTGCTTTCTTGCCGGGTCTGTCCTCGCCCCCCTCGCCTATCACCTGACAATCGGTGAAGTCCCCTATGCCCTGCCGATTTCCATGACGGCTCTCATCATTGGCGGCATCATCACCGGGATTGGCGTCACCTATGGCTCGGGCTGCACGTCCGGCCACGGCATTTGTGGCCTCGCGCGCTTCTCTCGCCGTTCTGCGGTGGCCGTTCTCATGTTCATGAGCTTCGCAGTTCTGACAGTCTTCGTGACCCGGCACCTTTTCTAGGAGTGGACGACCCATGCGTTATTTTGTTGCAGCCCTGATTGGCGGCCTGTTCGGACTGGGCATCACCATCTCCGGCATGGCCAATCCGGCCAAGGTTCTGAACTTCTTCGATCTGGCGGGTACCTTCGACCCAAGCCTGATGTTCGTCATGGCCGGAGCACTCAGCATAGCCATTCCGGGCTATGCCCTCATCTTCCGCAAGCAGAGAAAGCCCGTCTTCGACAGCGATTTTCAGGTCCCCAACAGCCGCAAGATTGACGCCAAGCTCGTCGTCGGATCGGCAGTTTTTGGCATCGGCTGGGGCATTGGCGGCTTTTGCCCGGGCGCTTCGATCCCCGCTCTCGGTCTTGGCCATCTGTCGAGCTTCATCTTTGTTGCAGCCCTGATCGTCGGCATCCTGATCGCAAAGGGGCTGCAACAGGCAGATGTCTTCAAACGGCTCTTGCCACACCGCAATAAGGGCGCCGAAGGCCCGCTGCTGGGTGAGCGATCCTGAGCACCAAACACACGTCTGGCGCACTCCAGCCGCTCCCCAATCGCTTCCTTGTAGCCGATTGATCCAACAGACCAAGGGATTAATTCACAGCACCCCCTTTTCCTCGGCGAGGAAATTGGGCAATGTCGTGTTGCGCATTGGATCGAAAGGTTAATCAATCCTTTCGGTCCGTGTCCGCGCAATTTTGTGAAGTCGTGAACTTTTCTCGTTTTCGATCAAAAATGAGACATGTTTGCGTGGCTGAATGTTGATTGCATTCAAGCCTTGGCCTGCTTTCGCGCAACCGGAAAAATCGGACAATGACAAGCGAATTGGATCCCTACAAGCTAGCAAGTCCCCAACGCTATCTGTGGCGCATGCTCATTTTCATCAGCGCGGCAGCCTTCATCCCGCTCATCCTCTACCGGCAGATCCTTCAGGCTTTCTGGAGCAACCCGCTGCTGAATGCCATGATCTTTCTGGTGCTCGCAGTCGGCGTCTTCCTTGCCATGCGGCAGGTCGTCCGCCTGTTCCGCGAAGTGCGATGGGTCAACAATTTCCGCCTTGGCGATCCCGGCCTCGAAGTCTCGCGCCCCCCGATCCTGCTCGCCCCGATGGCGACTCTTTTGGGTGACCGTGTCGGCCGGATGGCGATCAACACCTCGACCATGCGCTCGATTCTTGATTCGGTCGGCATGCGCCTTGACGAAGCGCGCGACATTTCGCGTTATCTCACCGGTCTTCTGGTTTTCCTTGGCCTGCTCGGCACCTTCTGGGGCCTGTTGCAGACCGTGAGCTCGGTCGGTGATGTCATCAGCACCCTGTCTGTCGCCTCAAGTGACGTTGGCGTAATCTTCGAAGACCTCAAGTCCGGCCTCGAAGCTCCACTGCAGGGCATGGGCACGGCCTTTTCTTCATCGCTCTTCGGCTTGTCCGGCTCGCTGGTTCTGGGCTTCCTCGATCTTCAGGCCAGTCAGGCACAGACCCGCTTCTTCACCGACCTAGAAGACTGGCTGTCGACCGTCACCGACATCCGCATCGAGGATCTCGAAAACGGCTACGGCGAAGCGCTCGCCCACGACAACGAACAGCTGGTCTCAGTGCTGCAGCAGATTTCGGCCAAGATCGACCGAACCGGTGGTGATGGCTCGCACGGCGATGCCCGCAACGCCACCTCGGCCATGGCCAATCTCGCCGAGGGCATTCAGGGTCTTGTCCACCATCTGCGCTCCGAACAGCAATTGATGCGCGAATGGGCGGATCAGCAATCCACCCAGCAGGAAGAGATCAAGGAGCTTCTGACCAAGCTCAACAAGGTGCTCGACGGCCCCCAGTCGGACTCCACGAGTTAACGGATAAGGAAGCCAGATGGGTCTGTCCCGCAATAGACGCAGTGAACCGAAAGCCGATTACTGGCCGGGCTTTGTCGATGCCATGGCGACGCTGCTGCTTGTGCTGATTTTCCTGCTCACCGTCTTTATGGTGGCTCAGTTCTTCCTGACACAGGAGATTTCCGGCAAGGACACGGTGCTCAACAAACTCAACAGCCAGATCGCCGAGCTGACCGAACTGCTCGCGCTTGAGCGGGCCGGCAAGCAGGATCTGGAAAGCTCCCTGTCCAGTCTTCAGGCCAGCCTCTCAGCCGCAGAAGCCTCGCGAGATCGCCTCTTGATCCAGCTGGAAGAACAAGCAGGCGACAAGGACAGCGCAGGCGGCCAGATCGCGGGCCTCACACGCAACCTCGAAAATGAAAAGGCGATTTCCCAGCGCGCTCTGGCTCAGGTCGAATTGCTCAACCAGCAGATCGCCGCCCTGCGCCGCCAGATCGGAGCGCTGGAAGACGCGCTGGAAGCCTCGGAAAAACGCGACCGGGAAAGCCAGACCAAGATCGCGAGCCTTGGCAAGCGACTGAACGTCGCCCTTGCCCAGCGGGTGCAGGAACTCTCGCGCTATCGCTCGGACTTCTTCGGTCGCCTCCGTGAAATCCTCTCGCAACGCTCCGACATCCGCGTCGTCGGTGACCGCTTCGTCTTCCAGTCAGAAGTGCTGTTCCCGTCAGGGGGAGAGCGCATGAAGGCAGAGGGCGAGCAGGAACTGGACCGCCTCGCCGAGGCCATCCTTGAGCTGAGCAACGAGATCCCCGAAGAGATCGACTGGGTCCTGCGCATCGACGGCCACACGGACAACCGCCCCATCAATAGCGCCCGCTTCCCATCCAACTGGGAACTGTCGTCTGCCCGCGCGATCTCTGTCGTGAAATATCTCATCTCGAAAGGCGTGCCGCCCAACCGTCTCGTTGCCGCCGGTTTTGGCGAATACCAGCCTCTGGAAGAGGGTGACAATGACGAGGCATGGCGCAAGAACCGCCGCATCGAGCTAAAGCTCACCCAGCGCTAGAGACCTTACCCGCGGCGCCTGCCGTTCAATCCTCGGCATCACCGAATTGCAGGCTAGCAAGCCGGGCATAGAGCCCTTTGTTGGCCACAAGGCTATCGTGATCCCCTTCCTCAACGAGGCGCCCCTTGTCGAGGACGAGAATGCGATCTGCTTTCTTCACCGTCGCCAAGCGATGGGCAATGACGATGGTAGTGCGCCCATGCATCATGCCATCAAGCGCCGCCTGCACATAGGTCTCGCTTTCCGCATCAAGGGCACTCGTCGCCTCATCAAGCAGCAGGATCGGCGCATCCTTGAGGATCGCCCGTGCGATGGCCAGACGTTGCCGCTGCCCACCCGAGAGGGTCACCCCACGTTCGCCGACAATCGTGTCGTAGCCATCAGACAGATTGGAGATGAAGTCATGAGCATGTGCCGCCTTGGCCGCAGCAATGATATCGTCCCGGCTCGCATCATCCCGTCCCATCGCGATATTGTCCGCGATCGGCATGGCAAAAATCACCGGCTCCTGAGGCACGAGAGCCATCACCCCGCGCAAGTCTTCAAGCGAGAGTTCTTCAACCGGCACATCACCGAGGCGAACACAACCACTCTCGGCATCGTAGAAGCGCATCAGGAGCTGAAAGACGGTCGTCTTGCCCGCCCCGGACGGCCCGACGATGGCAACGGTCTCTCCTGCCCGGATCGTGAAGGACAGATCCTCAAGCACCGGCTGCTGCTCCATGCTGGCATAGTGAAACCCAACATGGTCGAAGACGACGGAAAGGTCGTCTCCCGAGGGAAGATATTTGGGCTGCACCGGGCCGCGAATGGCAACATCCTCGTCGAGCAGCTCCATCAGACGCTCGGCAGAGCCCGACGCCTGCGAGATCTCGCCCCAGACCTCGCTGAGGCCGCCAAGACCGGCAGCAGCCATCGTGGAGTAGATCAGGAACTGGGATAAGGCACCCGCCGACAGCCTGCCCGCAGCGACATCTTGCGCCGCATACCAGAGCACGCCAACAATCGAGGCAAAGATAAAGAACATGGCAAAGGCCGTCAGCACCGCCCTTGCGCGAATGGAAAAACGCGCAGCCCCAAAGGCCGCCTCGATGCTGTCGCCGAAAAAGCCATTGATGCGGCTCTCCTGCGTGAAGGCCTGAAGGATCCGCATGGAACCGATGGCCTCGGATGCAAAGGCCGAGCTGTCCGCCAGCCGATCCTGCGCAAAGCGCTGCTTCTTGCGCACCCAGCGCCCCAGCCCAACCAGTGGCAGCACGATAAACGGGATGACCCCGAGCACGAGCAGCGACATTTGCGGGCTGGTCACCACCATCATCACACCAGCGCCGACACAGAGCAGAAAGTTCCTCAGCGCCATGGAGGCACTGGCCCCGACGGCCGACTTGATCTGCGTGGCATCAGCGGTGAGGCGCGAGACGATCTCCCCGCTTCGGGTGCGATCAAAAAAGGCCGGAGACAGGGTGGTCAACTTGGCAAAGACATCTCGCCTGAGATCGTTGACAACCCGTTCGCCGAGAATAATGACAAAATAATAGCGGCTCGCACTCGCCAGCGCCAGAAAGGCCACCGCCAGAATGAGCCAGCCGGTATAATGATCAACGAGCGCGACATTGTCCTGACTGAGCCCCCGGTCGATGAGCCCGCGCACCAGAACCGGCAGCGACAGGGTCGCCCCAGAGGCAACCACCAGCGACACAAGTGCCATCAGGACCATGCCCCGATAGCGCAGAGCATAGGGAGCAAGCCGCATCAACGGCTGGTAACGGGTGGAAGGCTTCGCTGTGCTGTCAGACATGAGGTCTCCAAACTCGAACAGAACCGCGTTGCAGCGGCACATTGTCTGCAGCAACAGGCTTTTCCTGACCCATACGGGCCACAGACACAAACTGTCCACCCACTTTCAACGAAAAATGGTGGCGCGGACAGCTTTTTTCCTCTTCTAGATAGGCAACGGGCTTGTATATCGCAACGCACTGCGTTATAGGGTCCAACGAATTATTTTTACGGCTGTGCGGCCACTCGCCCGCAGCCGAACTTTATGGATCAGATAGAATGTCCGGCCCCGAGCGGGTGGCATCGCGATCCGAAAGCTTTCTTTGATCCGTTCCGAACTTTTCGGGACAGGGACGGAGCGGGAAAGCAGGAAACCAAATTTAGAGCAGATCTGCCCTCGGGAAGGGAACAGTGCTTGCTCTCCTGCGAAGGACGTTCAAAATGAAAAAAGATATCCATCCTGAGTATCACACGATCAAAGTTGTCATGACCGATGGCTCCGAATTCACCACGCGTTCGACCTACGGCTCCGAAGGTGACACCCTGAACCTCGACATTGATCCGACCTCCCATCCTGCATGGACCGGCAACACCGGCAACCTGCTTGACCGCGGTGGTCGCGTGTCCCGCTTCAAGGACAAATTCTCTGGCTTCCTGGGCTCATAAGACGCCCGGCGGCATCGCCAGTCAGATTGAAACCCGGTGCACCAACGCCGGGTTTTTTTGTGCGATCAGGCCGACACCCACCTGCTCCGCAAGGGTGTGTTCATTCCGCATCAAAGCGGATAGACGTGATTGTTCCTTTCCATCATCGGTGCAACCGATAACACCTTTGTCATTGATTTATATTGTTTTTTTAGTTCTTTTGATGTCATTTTTAGGCTCAAAATCGGTACGATTTATGTTCGATTTTCTGCGGTTCTTGACTATTTTTGCATATGCGGTACGATTTAGTCGTACCGAAAAACAGAAAGTCGTACCATGGGGACCATTAACGAACGCAACCGAAAAGACGGCGTCGCCTATTGCGCTCAGATTGTCATAAAGCGCAAGGGCAAGATTGTCCACCGTGAGAGCAAGACGTTTACTGAGCGCAAAGCTGCTGAGCGATGGATGCTCCGGCGCGAGGATGAGCTCAACCGACCAGGAGGCCTCAAGCAAGTCTCCGGCAAAAAGCTTGCCGATGCAATCGACAAGTATATCCAGACCAGCCAAAAGGAAATCGGACGAACCAAGGCGCAAGTGCTGGCCACGATTAAAAATGAATTCGAGATCTCTGATATGGATTGCGATGACATTGACAGCACCGTGATTATTCAATTCGCCGAAGAATTGAACAGGCGCGTCTCGCCGGCCACCACTCAAAACTACCTGTCGCATCTTGGAGCTGTCTTTGCGATCGCCAAACCGGCTTGGGGCTTACCGCTTGACAAGAGTGCTCATTCCGACGCGATGGCAGTGGCAAAGCGCATGGGCCTCATCAACAAGGGAAACAGCCGAGACAGACGCCCGACGCTCGCTGAGCTCGACAGGATTATGGAGTATTTCATAGACAAGGCAAAGCGACGCAGACAAGAGATTCCGATGCACCTGATCGTCCCGTTTGCAATCTTTTCGACGAGACGGCAGGAGGAAATCTGCACAATCCTCAGGGCCGACCTGGAGGAAGATAATAGGCGCGTTCTGGTCCGAGATATGAAAAACCCCGGCGAGAAAGCCGGCAACAATGTCTGGTGTGATTTGCCCTCTCCGTGCTTGGCTTACATCAATGCCATGCCCAAGAAAACAAAACGGATTTTCCCGTTTAATCACCGATCGGTAAGTGCGTCATTTACCCGTGCCTGTCACTTTCTCCAGATCGAAGATCTGCGGTTTCATGATCTTCGACACGAGGGCACCAGCCGCCTGTTTGAGATGGGTTTCAACATTCCCCATGCCGCTTCTGTCACCGGCCATCGCTCATGGTCCAGCCTAAAGCGTTACACACACATTCGACAGACTGGCGACAAATATGCGAACTGGAATTATTGGAAACCGGTTCTGATCCGACCTTGAAAGCCCGACACCGTATAAGATCAGTCATCCGTTCAAACCTGATAAGGCTTGTCTCCGTACACCATCTTCCAGAAAGGATTCTTCAACGCCTGAAGCCGCTTTTTGTTGTTTTTGTTCTTAGGCAGACTCCTACGAACTTCTTGTAGGTGCCTGATGGCCTCCTTGGTTCGATCCATTTTAACTAGAGTTTCTGCCAAACTCCTTTTCACTTTTACATCATCAGGATCGATCGATAGGCATTCCGTAAACAACCTTAGTGCTGTTTTATAGTCTTCTAAATTGTAAAATTCACGCGCATCGTTGAACAATTCATTGTATTTGGCTTCATTTATTTTTCTCTTTCTGCCCTTCGCAACAGAATTTTTCCGACTATATTTTGATGCATACCACTTCCGATAGTCGGCTTCATCGAAAACAGAAATTTCTTTTGCAAATTCATTCCGAATATCGCTCGTATTTATTGAATAAACACCACGGAAACCTTCGTGAATGGAGTCGAAGGTTATGGTTTTTCCATCTTTTGACCACCTTGGATGAAGATCACAACGAAGATCGGTATTACTCCCATACCATTTCTCATTGGAATAGAAATACCCCAAGTCCATCGACCTTTGAGCAACAAGGTCATAAACATACAGGCGCCTGTATGGGAAACTTTCTGATGCATAGCTATCATATAGAAGGAAATTACGATCTGGCGAATAGCTACAATGGCCATCATTGGTCAGAATTCCATCCGCCAGCACTTCGTATTGAAGGGTATCTGAGTTTACTTCATATACCTTTATTGGTTTTGCTTCCTGACGGGTGAACCCTGGAGCCCCAGAAGCAACAAACGTCACGTCGTCCTTCCAATGGTAATGGGAGCAGAAACCAAAAACTCTTCGAAGCTCTGAACCATCCGCATTGCAAACAATTGTAAATGTCGGAAACGGCGCGTCATTGGAGAAAGTCCGCACCAACATCAGAATCTTGCTGCTGCTCGGATTAAAAGCTACATGGTTGATGACCCACTTTTCATCCGCATAGCGATCCAGTTGCCCTTGAGCGAGCAGATCCCGTATTTGTTGGTAGCTTAATACGAGCTTGGCTTCACCGCTATCCAGATCGAATATTGTGAGCCCATCTCTTTCTGGAGCAGTCTCATCAAAAAATGGATCTCTTACATGCCCATAGCCATATCCTGGCCGATAATCATAGAGACGAGAAAAGTTTATACTTGCTGCTTTTTTGCCATCTGAAGCAAGCGCAGCAACTGGGAACTCGTGCACCCTTCGCGCGCCCGAAATCACATCATATTCATGTGACCGAAATATTTTTTCATCCTCATCAAAGACATTGTATATGACGCTGGAGGGCCGATTTGGTACAAACTGCAAATGACATCCCTGCTGATGACACCAAGCAGTCGTAGCGCCAATTTCGCGAACTTCATCGACCCCATTTCGATCAATCAGAACAATACTCGCCACATCACTGCTGAGAGGTAACCGATTTATAACGGGTGCACTTTGACAAACCAAGTATCGTCCATCATCACTTTCTGACTGGACATCGTAGTACCCGAAAAAGAAGTTTTGATACTTCCGACTAACGTTCTTTATTGGCACACGTTGGCCAATCACCGGCTCAAGCAGTGGTACTGATTGATGTAGGTTGGTTCTCGCTCTGGCATCCACCTGCCAAGTAACAAACTTATCGTCTCTCACACGATTGATCGTGCGCCGGACCTTGCCCATGCGCTCAACTGCCATGTAAAGAAACTTTTCCCAATTTTCACGGCCGAAGCGATATTCGTTGTATCTAGGCGGATTGTCAGAGCGATCGGCCGTATGCTGTACGAAAAAGTCTCGACACAACGCTGCCTTGTATGGGCTCTTGAAGAACCGATAGAAGAACTCCTGGTGCTCCTCCACTTTCAGGTCGGCGTCCCATGGAACATCGATCAACGCGTTTCTGCGTGCAATAAAAAAGTTCAGTAGATAGTCTGACGGCTGGATCTCGGCCATGTCCTCGTGCTCACATTCATCGAGCTCGAAAAATATCTCTTCTTTGGTCTCGGAAATCCTGCCGCAAGCCCCCCAATACATGTAGTCGCCTGTTTCGACGTCATACTCGTTCTTCAACCAACCACCAACAATATCAAAATCACGGTTTTGAACGTAACCAAGGGCCTTTTGAATATCAGCTTCAACGTCAATAATGAAATCGTCATCACACAATAAAACGAACTCGCTTTTTGATCGAGCTACGAGGCGATTCCGACCTTCCGCAAGTCCAATATTCTCTTCATATTGCTCGTGCTCAATATTTGAGAATGGGTAGTGACGCCTGACACGTCGAATAGCCCGGTCGTTCGCGATCAACACATCTCTAGGCGAGTCATCACCAACAATGATCTCTTCAAATCGAATTCCATGCTTTTGTTCAAAATTGCCGACGGACATTAAAAACCGCTCAAGCATCTCTGGTCTTAGAAATGTTTTCACGATCACCGAAACGGGCAGTTTTTCATTGCCGTCCAACGGCAGCAAATCTTCTTTCGTATGAGCTGTACTGACGAGCCGCTCAAGCTCCAAAGGATCGGCCTCAAATAAAAATTCATTGCTTTCGAAATAAGACACTTTTAACAAAAGAAAATGCCTCAAATATTGAGACTTCTCATCGCCAGATAAGCTTGATGATAAAACATTTCCCGCATGAAATTTTAAACTTCTATCAATGTAATCAGTAAATTTATCAATATATTTTTCATAAAAACCATTACTATTTAAGAATTCAACAATAACATCAAACACTTTGAAATAATCCAATATATGTTTTGAGCTATATGTGTATGTTGCAGAATCTTCACGCGACAAATAGTAGTATAAAATCTCTCTAATAACTTTTATTCGTTTACTTTTTGCGATTATCCTAGGAGTCGTCGCCGCATCTTGATAGTATACATGCTCTGGAAAGAAAATTTCATTTTCCGTATATAGACTTTTTTTCCATATCTTATTCCAAAAAGCAGGATTAGCGACAGAAAAAATGTCCACATCGTCGTTTTTTACATCAATTATCTGAGCATCTTTCAGATGTGTTGATACGATTTCACCATTTGAGCTTACATGTTCAAAGCCACACGATACGATGTCGTACTGTCCATTCTCCGTTTCTTCCCAGAGTCGCTTCAACATTTCTGGATGAATATAGTCGTCACTGTCGACACTTGCTATCCAGTCTGCCTTGGCTGCCTTTATTGCTGTATTTCTGGCACCACCAAGTCCCGCATTCTTCTCGTGTCTGATAAACACAATCCGCGGATCATTTTCTTTGTGGTCCAACACAATTTTATAACTCTCATCCGGAGAGCAGTCGTCAACACAGATGATCTCTATATCTTCGAAAGTCTGATTTCGGATTGAATTCAGACACTTGTCCAAATACTTTTCGGTTTTATAAATGGGCACTATAACGGAGATTGAAGGTTTCATCGCATCTACTTATCAAAAGCGTCTGGTAAAGAAATTTCCCGATAAACAAAACCTGTAGATTTTGTTTTCGATACCCAGAAACTCGCAAAATTCCTTGCCAGCTTCTGTTGTGTCCAAACTCAATTTATCCAAACGGTTTATTGTTTAGTGTGTGCCAGTTTTTGGATGCGAAGATCACAAAACAAGTGGCGCCGACAAATTAGGTGAGGTGTTGTCTCTGGAATGAGTTCTGACAGATAGCTGATCGCGCAATCAAGCGCTCGAAACACAATCATTAACCAGAAGCTAAAACTTCAGCCCCCCCCTTAAGCATCCCAAACCCTATCCCAATAAGAGTGGGCGCATAAAAGATACTCCATAGCTTAATAGCACCCAATAATTTTAAACATCAATTTGATTGTCTTCAGCTCCACAAGCTTTTTTGTTTACTTGTGATTACAACTACGACATTTATATTGGGCATAATTCACGAAACTAAGTAAATTTCGCCACTTTAATTGATGAATAATTCCTCATATTTATATATTGCCTCACTATGGACATATCCTGATTCAGCCAGAAACATTGAGCGCCTCGCGAAGGTCGCAAGTTCTTTTCTCTGAAGCCTGAATGAAGTCCAACACGAGACTCAAAGCGACTGAAGCCGCCACTTTCGCAAGCATTTACCCCTTAAGTCACGAAAATTGTTGACAGTTCGCACTGTGGTAGGCAATTGAATGTTCTAGAATTTCACCTTGAACCAAAGGGAGGTGATGAGACAGTAAAATGTTTTCAAAAAAGGCAAATAAAACAGTCTCTCCGGAAGAGCCAAAAGAATTAGTAAGCGAAGCTCCTACAGCTCCGGAAATTGTCTATCCTGAAATTCCGTCCGGATTCCGTCGCGATAGTGCGATATTTGTCCACGTCCCAAAGGCAGCGGGATCTACCATAAACTTATGTCTGTTTGGCCATCGCATTGGTCATCGTTCAATATCCTCCTACTGGAAGGCTGACCCTGAATTTACTGAGCACGCTTTCAAGTTTACCTTCGTAAGGCATCCCTATTTCAGATTCATTTCCGCCTACCATTACATCCGAGCAGGTGGAATGTCATCTCGTGATGTTCAATACGTAGAGAAGTTCCCGGAGGAGTTCAGTTCTCTGAGAGCCTTTGCTGAGGCGAGTGAAAGTTTGGAATTTCGCAAGGCCATCAATCATCTTAAACCGCAGCGTCATTTTGTGAGTCTGCCCGCCGAGACTCGATATAAAGTGTATATGGACTATGTCGGGAAAACCGAGTTCTTGAATGAACACATCGACATTTTGCTAAACCTATTGCCCCCTTCGTTAGGCTCTCGCCTCACTCAAGCCAAGCACACAAAATTCAACGCTAGCAAGTCACGCGGCCAAACGGTCGACGTTGATGTCTTCCAGAGCATTCGCAAGACTTACGAAGATGATTTTGAGCTTTTCGGGTATGATGAGTGGGGAACTCCGGAAAAGGCAGAAGCTCTGCAATCTGTTTAGTAGCGATGGCTAGCGCCGTTCTTAATCCGTGCGATATGGAGGACTGCGCTCAAACACCTGACCTTGAGCCGGATCGTATTGAAAAGAGATCTGTCCAACACCGCAACCTGCAGAGCGTTACCGCCTAACATGAGGGACTAGACGAAAAAAAGCCCGCCGGATTGCTCCAGCGGGCCGGGTGATCACATCACTTTTTCCATAGCGGCAATCTGGGATTTTCGCTCCATGCCTTGGCTAATTTCAGCGCCCCTTCCAACATGGTAATGCCTGCAAAGCCTGTCAGGAATGCGGCTGGCTTGCCGGATTCCTCGATGGCGATGCCGGATAGCGCCAGCAGTTTCACCATCACCGGCTCGGTGAGGTCGGTCAAATAGGCGGCGGCCAGAGACCCGACCACCACCGCGCCAATCGCATAAGCGATAACCCGCAGCACGGTCAGCCAGCTGAATTCTTTCAGCACCATCCGCCAGCTGACCACGATGGCCCGTGCGAGGGCACCAAAAAAGCCCGGCACAAGGTCCGGGCGAGAACTATGGGCAAGGCCAATAAGCTCCAGAAACTTGTCTGGCATCAATTGCGCTCCCCTTCAGGCGGCTTGACGGTCTTTCCATCGCACCACCAAGCGCCTTTTGTCAGGGCGTTTCTGTCCTCGATCAGACGGCCATCCTTGAGCTTTGCACCATAGATAACCGCCATATCCTTGGAATAGAGTTTCATGGCAAGGGATTGCCAGACGACCGGATCCTTGGTGCCCTCGATCGGATAGAGCAGATCGCCAACCACCCGGCCATAATATTTTCCGCCATGGATCTCGGTCAGGATTACCGGGTCGCCGGGATGCAGGAGACCAGCCTGACGCGCCTCGCCTTTTAGCAGCGCCATGCACTTCTTGCTCTTGACGCCATCCGTCCCGGCCACAAAAGCGGTCGCACGACAGCCGAGGAGGTTTTCATGTGCCTTGACCTCGTCGGGCACGCTCTTGCCGCGCCAGAGGGGATGCATCGTGCAGCCGGTGCCGACCTTCTCTGGCGTATCGATCCCGGCGATCCGCACGTCGACACCCTCGACCGAGATATCGAGCCATGGCCGCACATCAACCTCGACCGTGTCCGCATCGATCACCCGGCGCACGATCGCCGGTGTTCGCTTGCCATCCCGAAACAGCGTTTCCCGATCCTGTTTCCAGCCAGCCACCGCGCCGGAAATATGCCAGCAGACCAGAAGCATCAGCCCTGACGCCACAAAGCGCATCAATCGCCGCATCATTTCGATTGTCCTATCAGTTTGCAGGCGGGTTGCTGGACATTGATAGCACAGATTTGCCGCCTTAGAGTGTAAAGGTCAGCCGCACAGACGCGGGACGGGCTGTCGGCTGGGGTTGCGTCTAGCTCGTCGGCCAGACGGCCGACAAACTCTTTGCTGTAAATTTTGAGCCTTGGGACAGGCGGCGCGACCGCAGCCGATGAACCGGTCCCGGAAGGGGCCTCAGAGAGCCCCATCTCGGCGCAAGCGCTCAACAATGCCATCAGGGCCAGGGTTGCCATGTGCCGCGTCAGCCGCCCTGCCCTCGGCCTCACGGGCCACTTGCTCGGCGTCCCGCTCTTGGGCGAGTTCATCCGCGCTGGATGCCTTTTGGCGGAGGGACCACTGGTCCAGAGCGTCCATAAAGAGCCGCGCCACGAGCGCCAGAAGGGTTTTGAGCAATGCCATTACCTTCCTCCATGAGTTTGACGACATCCCAGCCAAAGTTACCTGCGATGTAGGCTTCCAGCGCCTCCGGTGTCAGGCCAAAATGCTTGACCGCCTGCGGGCCCCGTTCCTCGATATACTTTGCGATGACGCCAAGGATCTGGTGCTTGGTGTAGTAGCTTGGTGCACTTGCCGTCACCTTCTCGACCGCCAGTTGCTGCAGCTTGCTGGCGGCAATCTGGGCCAATGCCGCCCGGTGCTTTTCGTCGACCTCGACGCCGACATACTTCTGCAAAAGTCGCGCGATAAATCCGAGCCCTGCCATGGCGACACCGACGACGACAGGCTCAAGATAGGGCAACAGAAAGTCGATGAATGGCCTTGTGTCGATCGTATAAAGCTCATCAGCAAAGGCCGGTCGCCCAACCAGCAGACCGATCAGAGCGACTGCCGCAATTGCCAAGGTTCCCATTACTTTTTGTCTCATTACGAAACTCCTTTAAGACAAGGCGCGAATGCGCCGCCGTCACAAGCGCACACGGTCGCTTTTCGCAGAGCGAAAACGACGAGAGCGCAATGGTGGAATTGTCAGGATTAGCGAGTTGCCATCATGCCGCCGCCAGCTTCAGGCGCGCGGGAAAACGGCGCATAGCGCTTGCCGACCTCTTGGGCAGGCAGGCGAAACGCGATGAACTTTCCGCGCGGGAAGCGCGAAACGTTGATGCTGTCTGTTTGGTTCGCGCCGATCATGTCGACGTGCGTCTTATTGAAATCGGCAACCACCCCAACATGGCCGGCCTTGGCCGACCACCTGATGACCCCGACCGCCCCGATGACTGGCATCAGGATCTCGTTGCCCTTGGATCCATCATGCGCATTGACGGCATAGTGCTGCCAATTCTGGGCGACATAGGGCTTTTGGGGGATCGGCACGAGCGGGAACATTTCCAGCGCGGCGTTTTCCATTCCCTCGCCGCACCATGGCCATTCGGTCGGATCGCCAAGCACACCACCGAACTGGGCGAACCATGCCAGCAAAGCCTCTCTGTCGTCTCGCTCATTCATGCCGAGACGCCAGATGAACGGTCGCGCCAGAGGCGGGACCGGAGGAAGATCGCCCATCGGTCAGGCCGCGCTGAAATCGAGATAGCAGGCGGCCCCGACGGCGAAGTCCGCCAGCGCTGCAGGATTGGTGACCGTCATGGTCAGCTGACCGGCGGGCGTCCATTTGGACCAACTTTCATTGCCCTCGCCGTTCGTCACGGCTTCCATTTCGATGGTCGCGCTGACCTCATCCTCGGAGCCGGTTTCGTTCTCGGTGATACTGGTCACGACAAATTTTGCTCTAACCGTCATGGGTTTCTCCTTTTGGCTTTAGTTTGGTTTTCGGGATGCGCTTGGCGATCATCAGATCGGCCTTACGCAAGTCGCTTATCGCATCGCGAAAAGGACGAGAGTACAGACAAGGCGGCGCAGCCGCCGACTGATGAAGTGAGATGAAAGAAAAGGCCCCTTGCGGAGCCACGAAAAAGCCGCCAAAGCGACTGCCTATCTGGTATCGATCCAATCATACAAATTCATTGATCAAACCAGAATGCATGTTATGGTTTTATCTCGTTCGTCTGCTCAAGGAGGTTTTTGTGTCTAAGAAGTTTGCAGTGTGGTGCATGCAAAGAACCGGAGGCACTTCTTTCATGGGGCTGATACGAACATCGCACGAAAGCGAAACATGCCAAGAACCATTCAATGGGAACCGTGAGTTTGTTTACCTTCGCGACGAATTCGCAAGAGAGGTTAACCGAACAGGTACAGCCCCAACCATATCCGACCCCGATTTGCTCAAATACAATCTCAAGATTTGTTATGAGTACACGCCGAAAAATTTCAACGAAGCTGTCTTTAACTTTCTTGAACAGAACGGCTACTTTCAAATTCTCTTACTAAGAGACAATGAGCAGAGCCGCCTTGAATCTCTTGCTCTTGCAGAATTGACAAAGGCATTCGGAGTAAAGAAAGCCAAAGGGATATACCCCAAAATTCAATCCGGAGAGATTGAGCTTCCGCCAGTGAACATGCAAACGTTCCAGAGACATGCAAAAAATTGCTTCCAAAGAACGCGTCACATCACTGACATTTTTAGAAGACATCGACTTCCAATTTACCACTATGAGCAGTTCTTTGCAGGATCCTTTGATGAACAAGTTGCCCGACATCAAGCCCTGTTAGATGAGATGGCATTTGCTGGGCAACCCATCAAGATAACATCAGACACGCAAACCGCACGAGAGGAATACTTCAAGTCTCGCAACCAAAACAGCGGGGCAATGGTTGATTATATCCCTAATATTCATGAAGTTCGTGAGGCTATTAGAGACCTAAGCGCCAGCAAAAGAACGAAGCTGGCTTGGCTCAAGAAAGTATTTATTTCGTAGACTAAACATTGGTGTACGACATGTAACGCCACACACCCGCTTGGTAGAATTCCATCCTACCCATTGTCGGGTTGATGATTACCTCGCCATTTTCTGGGTTTGACAAGGCATCACGAGCGATCGATGTCATCACGGGAATAACAAGCCTGTCAGGGAAGCTATATTTTCTTGCGCTGCCGTTGGTTTCATAGTCGAATGTTTCCAACGAGCCGCTCAACCAATTCAACGTGGCTATAAGCCGAGCGCGCCCAGAGGCGGACGAGCCGATCAAATAACCGCCCCCGCCCGCGATAAAATGCTAAGGTGATCATGTGCCCCCCCACAAGACAAGGCGGCGTAACTGCCGACTGATGAAGTGAGATGAAAGAAAAGGCCGCCACAGTTTCTTTGTGGCGGCCATCAACGATCAAAACTCAAACTCAGCAACCCATAACGACGCATGGATAAACAATCATGCCGTCTGGATCGGTCCTTGTAGGTGTTGCTGAGGTGATTTTAGCGATCGTCCCGGACTGTACGACGCCTGCCAAATCGCCAGTTTGAGGACGTGCCGTGCCGTCACCAGCGCTTTCGAGCAAGTCACCGCGCGCGATATGAACGCCTGTCTGAACTCTGACGACAAAGTCACCAGTCATTGCCAGCAAGTGATCCATTGGCCCATCTTTGTCGAAAGCCTCTGCCACATAGAGGCCTGCGACGTTTGTGTCTCCTGCTTCAGCAGAGACTTCGAGCTTGTTTAGCTGCTCGTTGTCTTCTGTGACCTCAATCAGTTTCTTTCGGTTTTTCGGGTTTTTGCGCTTCACCGTCCATGAACACATTTCATCCGTGTTCGACATGACGGTACCTTTGTAGATTTTCTTTGGTTTACGGCCTTTGAACTGGAAAAACCTAGCCAGATGGCCGCCGACATATGACACCGTAGTGCCAGACACAGTAATTTGCCCCTCGTTGCTGCCTGCCTGATTTATGTAAGCTACAGCTCCGTCAGACCCTTGTCGGTTGAGGAACAGCACAACACCGTTGTTTCGAGCAAAGTCCGCAGACCCATCATCGTTCAGAATGCACCCGGAACCGGTTGCGTCTGAAGCGTGGTAAGTGTCCTGGACGAAACCGGTTGAAAACCCGGTGCGCGACCCGATCAACGTGGCGTTCTGGTCGGTTGAGTTGTCCCAAATGATGTCGGGAACCGTCGTTCCGATAGCATGGTCGATGTTTTCCAAAACGGCTTTAGAGCTGTTCGTCTCAAGCTTGACAATCGCAGCGGTCAGGTTGGAATTAGACAGGATGTTTTTCATTTTGGTGTTGTTGCCATCGTCCTTGATGACAATTGCACCCCCTGACAAGTGCGTTAGGTTCTCGATGTTCGTTGTCGTCGCAGCGCTTTGGACATATACGAAGCATGGCGAAGACTTGCTATTGTTGGCCTCGGAGTAAAGGCCATCAAAAGAGTTGTTCTCGCCGTCGATGTCGATGCACCCGTTCGTCCCGCCAGACTGTTGCGCAACCGTTTTGACGAACGTGTTCAAGCGGCAAATACCGTTTGACCCGAGGATGATACTCTCCTGATCGCAGTCGGTGATATAAGTGTCGAAGAATGCATTGGCTTGAGCTTCCCACTCGGCCAAAATGCCCTGATAGTTGTTTGAATATAGCCTCGTTCCGATAAAGCTGTTTTCCCACGAATAAATACGGATAGCCTTGCCAGCGCCCACCTCGTTAACGTTGAGGTTTTTGATCGTGCAGTTCCGGGAAGAAGAGTTCCAACTCACACCCGTCTCGGCGTTAACCGCTTCTTTGCCCCAAATCGTAAAGCCGGAAGTCGTGAGGGCGTTACCCTCGAGGTTGGCGTTAATCAACTCGACAGCCTGAGCGTATCCGTCCACGGCGTTGGGGTCGCCGACGTACAGCAAGGGGGCGCTTGTCGTCGAGTTCCTGATCAACGTTTCCCGCATATTCTCGAAACGGATGATTTGCCCCTGCGTCTTGAGAATAAGCGTCCCGGTGATCTTGTAAGCAGTAACAGGCGTTGGAACGAACACGGTCCTTCCGAGATCATAACACCCCTGTATCGCGGCTGTGTCGTCGACGGTTTCTTCGCCTATGGAACAGCCGCAAAATTGCGGGATTACTTCAATGTTCTTGTTTTCCCACCAGCCGCCGTTGGTCGCATCTGGCGAGCCATCACTGATAAAACGATCAGTAGACCGAATTTTTGCCAAGTGGGAAGGCTCGCTGTCAACACGCTCAAACATCCCGGCGATTGAACCATTCTTCACCGCAAATGCAACTTGCACCGTTTTGGTTGCCGCCGCGACCTCCGCTGCTTCAAGCTCGGATTTGCTCACGTAGATGGACCCGCCGCCTGTGACGGATCCTGCGCCTGAATTCGCATTGAAAAACTGCAGCGTTACCGGATGCAGATCATCCGTAGGATCACCTGAGAGGACAAGAGCCCCGGTCATCGTATCGCCGGATTTACTTACCTTGTCAGCTGCGGAAGCAGCGGCCGAAACTGCAATGCCTTGCGCCGTTTCCGCCCCCTCTTGAGCAACCAAAGCTGCTGCCAGATAAGTTTGCACCTGGGCAACCATGTTGGACGGGAAGGCAATCCGCCAGTTGTCACCATCAGGCGACAGCCACGTCGGCACGCCAGCAATCAGCGCGTTTTCGCCCAAGGGAGTGCCGGTGGGAGAAAGGATGCTGACAGGATCAGCTGTGCCAATTTCGAGTTCCACCGGACCGGGATTGTTGGCAATCGGCGTAAAAAGAATGGTCGTGACAATGGCAGGATTGATACTGGTGGCAAGATCAGCCGTGATATTGTCACCAGTTCCGCCAACGTTGATCAGACGAGCCATGGTGTCCGGGAAACCGGATACCCAGACCCATTGCTCAAGATCATGACGATAGACCCAGTCACCATTCTTCTCGGGATCAGGATCCTTCGTGACGCGCCCGCCCGGATATTTACCAGCAGCAGGCGTGATAGTCTGCAGCTCAGCCTCTGTTTCCACCCAGATCGAGCCGTCACTGATTGTGGTGGCAAGCATCATCAGGATTGCCTGCAACTCACCGGCATCTATTTCGCGAGCCTGACCACTCGCATTATAGGGCTCAAGCGCTTCCCGAGGCGATATTGGCAAACCAACCATCTCAGATCTCTCTCATTTTTGAAGGGGATTAATAGCTAATTTCGGTCAACTGACCTGTGGAATTGGAGAATTTCACCACACCAGTTGGCGGCGGATTCCATGTGGTGGAGCCCCCGGGATCCGTTGTCGTTACAGTAATGGTTCGGGTCACGACCTCATAAGGTCTGACGTAGACAAACCCCTCTCCCACATCGATCCGGCTGATGTTCATGTCGCTTGATTGCGCGGTTAAGGTGTATATGCGCTCCGAGTCTGGGTAGACCGGAGACGGATCACTGGTGAGATCCAAACTGATCGTGCAACCGGTCGGTGCGGCGGTGTCATATGCCAGCGTTACATCCTTGATGTCCGAGAAGTCTCCAGCTTCATAATCAGACGAAAAAGCTCTGACCATGCAGTAGTAACGCTCGCCGATCTCGACATCGCCACCATAGGCAAACCGATGCGAAACATCCTCGGTCAACCGTTCATAGTTGCCGGGAATGTCTGCCGTAACCAACCTGATGTCGGCTTCATATCCATAAGCATCCTCCACATCGGACCACCGGAAGCGAAGTTCCTTTCCTCCGGAGATATTGACAATCTTGACCGCCCCGAGGATCGACGGAATCCCGATCGAACCGGAAAACTGCACATCGGCCAACGCGACAGGAGCAGGAACTTCATGCTCTGCAGGTGACCAGTCATCGAGTTCATCGATGAGAGTGACAGGCACCGAAACTGAGCCATTGGCAAAGTCTTCTGTCACCGGCCCGATCAGGACCGTCTGATCACCATCCTCACCGGTCAGATCCGACATGCCGACAAGAGAGGCCGCAGACCGACCCATCGCACATCCGCCAATCTCTTGAGTGACCAGTGAGACTTTGGGAGCCCGCAGGTTTCTGAAATGCCGGCGCGCAATCACTTGCGCCTGTCTGGGCTGCGGACAAAATTGCAATTCCAGTTTCGTGATCCGCTCGTCTGTTCGATTGATGCTCTGGGCATCAGACGCCCAAGACTTGTCATCGATATCAAGCTGCGCCATTTTCCAGTTTCTCTCTGGCGAAAGAAACCAAAGCTCCAGTTTGTTGGTATCGTCGATCAGTTCGCCTTGCGGCCAGACGAAATCAATGACATCCCGCTGAAAAAGCGAAATCGTTGGGTTGGGATTGTCGACCACCAGACGCAGGCTTCGTTTGCCGTTGGTGAGGCGAACAGGCTGCACACCCGTTGACAGCAAAAGATCAGAAAGCGTGTTCCCGTTCGCAATGTTGGTCTGAAAAACCCCGGAACATTTCGACAAGACCTCGGAGCCGGACAGCGAGGAAACCGGCGTATCGGCCTTGTCAGCCTCCAGCTTGATATCGTCGAGGTCGAACTCGTTGATATCCATCCCCCAGCCGCCATACTGCTTCGGCAAGGTCATCACCGCCAAAACGTTAAGCAGACCATTGTCGGTCCATTTCCAGCTCGACTTGTCGGCAAAAGATTGCCCGATATCGCGCGGATCAAAAATCCCCGGACCTCTGATCAGCGACCCGATTTCTGGGTACCGTTGTGGCCAGACGCGGATATAGCGCCCGCTTGCCATGCCCGGAGAGGTGTATTTTGTGACGATGGCAGAAAGACCGCGCCCGCGATGATCGGCAGTCCAGTCATCAGGAAAGGCATCACGAAGCACATCGAATGCGGTCTGGCTTTCCTGCCCGTCCTTGAAATAAAACCGCATGTAGTTTGCGCCATCCCCCCACGAGTAGGGAGGCGACAGGACAACACCTCTGTTATCAAATGCGACGACACGATCATTGACATAGATTTCCTCGATCCCGTCTATGCCGTTGCCCCACGCTTTTGATTGATAGAGGAGCCGAAAGGTATCAAGGCCGGTTGAGGTGCGAAGTCCATAAACCCCGTTTACGCGGCCGCGCCCCAGAACAATATTGAACGGCCCATCTTCTGTTTCGTATGTCGTCTGAGCAGCAGCCGGATTGACCGAAGGACCGCGAGTATCGGCAAAAGCCGAGGACGCATAGGCAGCCCCACCAAGGGCCGCGCCGGCAACAAGGGCCTGCGACACCGCAGTCAGTCCGCCAACCCCGATCGAGGCCACTGCACCGGGAAGCGCATTGACAAGCGTCGTGGTCAAGGTTGCAATGAGAAACTGCGACAAGGGATCAAACCCCTTGCGCGGAATGTTTCTCATCATGGCATCGCGCTCGAAACCAGACTCGAGACCATGGATGCCATAAATATCATCACCAGCACGGATCATTCGACCCTCCAGGCCCGAACCATTTTCACGTTGCAGGTCGCGTTGATCGCTCGCCCTTGCTGGCGGATCCGTACAACCCATTTCTGACCAAGAAAAATCGCGCCCGCCTCACCGCCAACCGCGCAGCGATGAGCAACAACGCCAATATCTCCGCGCTTGGGCGTGAGCGTCTCATAGAGACCCAGCACCTCACAGATTTCTCCGACCAGCGCGGTAAGCCCTCCATGAGCCTTGACCATGGCGAGCATGGTCTCCCGGTCATGATAGGGCGGCAAGGAAGTGGTTCGGCCGGTCACCAGCTCCACCCATCTCAGTTGCCACGGGCCACAATCCGACCACCGCTCGACCCATTCTTCACCGGCCGAGCGGCGGATAAAATCCGCCAGTCTGTCCATGACATCACCGATAGAATTCGTTCGATGGCGACCCGACAAGCTCACATCCTCGATCGCCGGTAAACAGTCGCTTCTGCCATGCGTCGTTGACCCGCCCACCTGGGGGGAAATTCCGAGCTAGGAGGAAGCTGTCGATTGTCAGGGTCATAGTGCAAAGGCCTTTCGCCGTGCGACGAAAACCCGGCTTTCCGCAGAAACCTTGAAACAGGCTCTTGAAAGGCCCGACGGGCTGATAGCTGTTCACGTCATAATATTGCTTGAACAGCTCGGCAGACGCACCATAAACGACATCGATATTCTGCCGGATCGACTTCAGAAAAGCCGCATCAAGAGCATTGAGGGTTATCTCGACTGCCGTGGGCGCATCGACGCTGGTGTCGGTCACACTCTCGATATTCACCAGCGAAAGCTGATCCGGGCCGGTAAAGCCTTGCCACTTCACCCCGTCAATGATGCGAGTGCCGGGACCATAATTGTAGCGGCGCACCTGATTCCCGTCGTCAAAGTCGAACCGGAGAAACAGGCGTTTGCAGATTGACCGACGTCTGGCGAGATCGATCATATCTTCATCATAGACGCCAACCTCAGCCATTAGAATCCCTCGACAACATCGGTCACGACATGCTCATGAAGCACCTCTTGCACGGTCAGGGACGGGGCAACATAATAGTGCCCTTCGTAATAGCCCGTAGAGCCCTTGTCCCCGATCAGCTTGACGCAGATCGTCGGGCGCATCGTCGCGAAATTGAAAGGCGTGATCTTTTCTCTCAGCGGCGGGCGGATGTGAAGGCGGGCGATATTGCCAGCGATATCCCTCCCGGTCACCTTGTAGACGGCGAAATGACCGATAATGCCAAACCATGCAGGAAGATGAACTCGGCCCGTATCCTTGTTGGTCCAGTTGGAAATATCGAGGGTAACAACAGAGCCATCATAGTCCGCTGCCTTGACCACCGAGCAAAGAGGACGGCCACGGCGCCAGCCTTTTCCATGTGTCCACGGTAGCCCGCTTGTCCACTGGGTATAGTTTCCCGCCTCAAGGCCCAACTCGGCGTTGCTGGGCTCATGCGGATCAAAGAACTGCAGCCGGGTGCAATTGGCCCCGGCCGCGAGTGCATCCCGCCATTCCTCGAACGCCCGCACCTCGCCACCCTGCATCCGCTTGAAGTCGATCTTGAAAACCCAATTCGAAAACGGGTCGACCGAATTCTGCACAGAGCTTTCGAGGCTTGAGGTTTGACCGATTAGCGTATCTCCGCCGACACGCTCAAACCGGGAAATGCCAAGCCCAACAGGGGCGTCAACCATTCTCATGTTCAGAATCCCCGCCGCTTAGCCCGGCTCTGCTTTTTCTCGATCGTCTCAATTGTCGACGCCTTCGTCTGCTGCATGGCAGCCGCCGTGATATTTGTCGACTTTTCCTCGACCGTGTTGGCAATGTAGGCATTCATGCCATCCCGATCCGCCGTCACGACAACCTCAACCCTTTGCCGGCCACCGCTCTGCTGTTGACCCGCTATGGACGAAAGCGAGCGGAGTGTGTCAGCCGTGGAGCGCTGCTGCGCTCGGGTAAGGATCCGCTCATCGTCCTCGGCAATGATCGCCCGCTCACCTGGACGCAGACCGTCCGACACCTTGCCGCCGCCGTGGAACCGCGGCGCACCGGCGAACACGGCCGGGTTGACGGCTCGCGAGACGCTAGACCCTTGACCGACCATCCCACCCGAATGCAAAATCCCCGCAAGAAAGCCGCCACCGCCGCCCAACACACCGGAGAAGGCGGCAGCCAGAGGACCTGTTATGGTCTGGCGGACAGTCAGTCGGGTGAAATCGGCCAGCATAGAGTCCACCATATCCTTGGCAGACAGCTTTCCAGTCGTTGCAAAATCAACCAGAATATCCTCTAGCCCGCCAAAGGCAGACGACAAGGCATCCTCGATCTGGGCCCCTGCGTTCGTGGCTTCATCCGCATACTGATTGAGCCCTCGCAAGGCCCCTGCCATCCCCGATTTGCTCTCGTCGAGCAGCTCGTCATTCGCCTCGGCAAGGGCTCGGTTGTAAGCCTGCTGAGTGATCGTGCCTTTTGCGAGGAGAGCGTCCAGCTGAGCAACTGTCGCCGCATATTGCTCCATAGGTGTACGGGTTGCTTCAATGATCCGCATACCCTCACGCTGGGCCTCGTTCAGCTTGCTGGATGACGCAGTCTCTTTTTCATGAAGAGCCGCAATCTTGGCAGAAGCCGTGCCGAGGATCTGCTCCTTGACGCGCGCATACTCCTCGGCCCCGAGCCCCTGTTGATCCAGCGCCTCAAGTTGCTTGTCGCGCTCCATCTCGATCAGCTTGACCCGCTGATTGGTAGCGGCCAGATGATTGCGATAGATACTATCGAGAAACCGTTTCCTCTTGTCGACCAGATCCTGAGACTCGCCCGGCAATTCCGTCGGCGCGCTGGATGCTGGCTTCTGGCGAGAATTCAAAACTTTCTCAATTTCTTTATTTTGCGCGATCAGATCATCCCGCTCGCTCTGCAATCTGGAAAGCTGAGCCGACAATCGGCGCTTGTTCTGCGCGGTCCCACCCTGCTCGAGACGTGACTGGCCACGACCAATCTGAGCCTCCAACTCGGCCTGCCTTGCCGTATTGCTGCTCATCTGGCTTTTTAAGGAGCTCGTGCTCTGCGCCTCCAAGTCACGAATTCCATCAATGAGCTCTCGAACCTGCCGCGCAACAAAGGCAAAAGCCTCGGCAACCGATATCGCCAGTGGGGCGAGATCAACCAGAGCCTGATCCAGATTGCGATCAATGACGGTCTGCAGGGTCTTGAACTGCCGCGTGGCATCTGCCCCGGATTGCACGATATGCTCATCAATCACCACGCCCAGAGATCTGGCCTCCGAGATCATGTCCCGCATGGAGTCCGTGCCGGCATTGACCATCTTCACCAGATGCTCCGCAGCCGTGCCCCCAAAAATCTCGTCGAGCGAAAAAATCTGGGCCGCCTTGTCGAGCTTACCGACCTTGTCGATGATTTCCAGAAACAGCGCCGGCGTGTCCTTGAGCTTCTCCCTCATCGCGTCCTGAGTGTAACCGAGCTCCTCGAAAGACTCCTTCGCAGTCCCCGCGCCGCGCTGCGCAAATTCCTGCGCCCGCAGCTGCAATTCCTTGAACCCGTCAACCAGGGCATCCTGACTGATGGACAGTTTTGCCGCGACATATTCGAATTCCTGATAGGACTCTACATCGAGGCCAGCCACCTGAGCCTCGCCATTCAACGCGGCGAGGCTCTCCGCAGCGGCGACACCGGCACGACGCAAGGACTCCATGGTGACCAGCAGGGCGCCCATCGCGGCACCAGCAGCAAGCCCGGCTGGACCGAGGGAGCGCAGAATACCGCCTGTCACGCCGAGGCGGGAATTGAGCCCCTCGGCCGAAGACTTCAGATCCTGCGAAGCAGCGCTAACGGCCTTCAACCCCTTGCTTGCCGGCTTACCGGCAGCATCGATCTTTTTAAGGGCGGTCTCTCCCTCTTTGCCAAACTTCTGAAGAGCCCGGCGTACAGTGTCCTGATCCTTGACCGACAGGCGAACGCTGATTGAACCCGCATCACGATTGGCCATGCCTCACCCTTCCTTCGCCGGAACCCGTTCCCTTTGGCCGATCAGATAACCCTGCTCGGCAGCCACCAGCAGCACCTTCAAGAAATCACGATCCAGTCCGGTCTGGCAGCGCACAAGCGCCTCGCCGATATCAAGACCATGAACACGACCGTCGAACATATTCGCCCGCCAGACACCCGGCATCCTGAGAATGCGTTCGACTTCCCGACCCTCAGGGGTTGATGGCCGATGCTTTCTTTGTGGGCATGCCGCGCATTGGCTTTCACACGCAGCGCAATAACCAAGGCCACCTTTACCAACCCACTCGGCAAGATGGCCGATCACTCCCCCTCGCGGGCCTCGTGATACAGATTGACAAAGGCAAAGCTTTCGAAGGCATGAAGAAACAGCGCATCCTGAAACAGCATCCCGAACGCTTCGAGAGAGGGCTCGATGGCAACGCCATCCGCATCGCCAATGCCAGACCACTCGGAAACCACACGCCTCGGCAGCAAATACCGCGATCATGCAAGCGAGACATGCCCTGCAGGAGATAAGGATCATCGTCATCAGGCTCGGTCTGGATAGGGCGGCAGCCCGACCAGAGAAAGAGCTTCTGCGCCTTCGAGATACTTTGCCTCCAGGTCAGCCGCCTTGGCTTTACAGGCCCCATACTCGGTGCTGGTCAGGGGGCGCATGACAACACTGACCCCCTGCCCGAAATCACGCGCGACAGGGCTCAGATCCAGCCGCGACTTTTCCAGAATGATCATAGGCTATATGCCTCGATCGCGTTGGTCAGCGTGACCTTGACCATCGGCTCGGTGTCGGTCTGTTTCGCGTACCAGTTGACCGTCGACTGCATGCCGTTCGGACGCGGCGATCGGAGCGATCGGCCCCTTCTCGAATTTGACGGCAGGCATGTAGAACGAAATGCTCTCACTTGCGCTGCGCTCAAAGATCAGCTCAAGCGAATGGAACGCCCCGGCCTCGACCATATCGAAGTAGGTCTCGTCAGTGTAGCGGGCCTGCAATTCTCCGGTACAGGTCGCCACACCGTCGAGGTCATAGCCGTTGACAAATTTCGAGTTATTGATCGAGGCATCTTCGGTCAGCCCGTTATCATAGGCAAAACTCGCCGACACGATTGATCCAGCAGCCGCGCCGTCAATCTTGACGTTTGAAATGCGATTGGGGATCGCCGCACGCGCCATCTGGGTCGCAGGAGTGCCGCCGCCGGACGATCCGAGCTTCACCTCGTTGCGGCCCATGAGGGACAGTTCAACCTGCTTGAAACCGGCTTCGCGTGACATCGAGAACGAGAACCCGGAGAGCACCATTCCCAGATACTGGAAGAAAGCCGCATTCTTGCGCTTTTCAAATTCCAGCGTCAGATAGGGAAGCTGCGCCGCACCCGAGAGGAATTCATGCTCATAAGGCGCCTCGCTGCCCGTGGTCGAGGGATAGTCAAACAGACCTGTGAGCCAGACACCGAAATGATTGATGTCCATCGGAACAACCAAACCGCCCTCAAGCGTGTAGAGCCCGTCGGCGCGTTCGGTCTGGTCACGATCATTCACCCGATCAAGGCCGATGATCGGATCCTCTTCCGGAGTTTCGCCAGGAGCAAGGCTTTCAGAATAGAACAGGGTAGACACAAAGTTGCCAGTCGCAGCCGTGTCAAAGTTAGCCTGCTCCTTGACAAGCAAATTGGATGCGCTACCGCGCGCGATCAGATTGGTAGGCATAGCCAAACCCTTTCATTCCAGAATGTTAGAGAAGATTTTAAAAGCAGGACTTAAAAAGGCCTGTCCGATGTCATCTGCAGTCGAACCGTCAGGATCGCCCCTTTGACAAAGGGAATGCCATCACTCGCAAGATTGTCGCGCTGCAGCCGGGTGATGTCGGCAACACATCCTTGCACCGCAAGTCCGTCTTCATTGCCATCATCATTGGCATAGTCAATCTGATCGGCTATCGCCGAGATCAGACCAGCAAGAGCAGACCGCCCGTCAGATTCGGAACGCGCCCGGACCAGAAGCTCGAAGCGTGCCTCTTGCACCAGATCGTAAGAGCCCCCACCACCGAGGAGCTCATTGTCGACATTGACATCGCCATCAACCATATTGAGCCAGCCCGAGCGATGCTCCCCAATGGCCTCAAGGCCTTGATCCAGCGTTTCATTGCGCGACAGCGTTGGGAGGCCGGATCCGGCACGAACAATCGCCTCGAGGATATCGAGCATGGTATCCGTCACCAACTCAGCCATTACCCCAGCTCCTTTGCAATCTCGGTCGCGATGACATTCGGCAATGTGCGGATTGCCTCCCGTTCCACGGCAGCAAAGTCGATCCGCTTTTCAAGCCTGACTTGCTTGACCGCGACATACATCAGAATGGGCTCGGATTTGGCCTTGCTGTTCTTCCCGATCCGCCGCGCACGCTTCACCCGTTTGGACGGTTTCCTTGACCGCGTATGGCGAAAGCCTTGCTTGGCAACCAGATAGAGAACATTGCCAGTTGAATCCCCCGGAATGGGCGATAGGCTTTCGCCTCCAAATGTATCGGTAAATTCCTCGACGCTCATCGGCTGGCGGCGCTTGATCCGTGAGCGCGGTACATCTTTTGTTGGAATACAAAGCCGCGCACCAGACCATTGCACTTTTGGCACGATCGTCGCGCCCTCGGCAAAGGCCCCGATGATGTGCGGCGCCTTCGTATAGATCATTGCCGACGGCTCAAGCGTCTTGACCCCACGCTTTGGAAAGATCACATCCCGGATCGTGTTTGCGAGCCTTTGCGAGAAGACCGAGGAAACCTGATCACGGAAACTGCGTTTGACATCACCAGAAGCCCCTTCCATCCCGCGACGAATAGCCTTTGACAGGCGCCCCGGAACCGCATTGAGATAGGCTTCATAATCGTGCTCGACAGCGACTTTGAAAAGCTCATAGCTCATTGACAACCATCCGCCAGACGTCCCGTTCAACGCCCGTGTATCGAGGCTTGGACGCGACTTGATAGTCAGCCTCGCCGATGGAAAAAACGCCGCCCTTTTCAGGCGTCACGTCGACCGCAAGAACTTCCAATTCAAGGCCATCCATCTGAGGAGACCCCTGAAACGCATCAAAGTCTGGCTGCTGCTGATAGAGGATCACGAGCACCCCCTCAACCTCAGCACCCTCTGGCGGCTGATAGGAGGCCTCGACGCCCGCAATCTGGAAATGTGCTCTGGACATCAAGGCCTCCATGGGTCAGCCGCATCAGGGATTAATTAAACACCAACACCGGGCAGCAGCTTGATCTGCACGGCAGTTGCTGCCGCTGCCTTGGCGGTGTAGGCAATGCCAACCTTGGTGTTGTCGGTCGAGGTCGTGGTCAGGCGGGAATTGTCATCGTCCCAATAGAGCGTGTCGCCAATTGCAACGACATCCGTCGACAGGCACGGCAATTCCCAGATGCCTTCTGTGTGCAGCACAAAGCTTTCACCCTCAGCCGCAGATCCACCAGCCACACCGAAAAAACCACCCATGAGAAACGCAGTGGATGAAGTCACGCCACCCACAGGAGCGATCATGTCCGGGCTCTTGCCCGCCTTGATATAGTTTGTTGCCATTGTCTTTCCTCAAAAGTTAGGGCCGCCAGTTGCCAGCCCTGTTGAATTGGTCGGATCTATTCAGCCAGAATGGCTAAACGATTAGGATGCCCCGGCGTTGTGATAGGCCCCTTTGTAGTCAACAGGGGCTGCCGCAAAACGATCCTTGACCCGGATCATCACACCGTCAGAAGACCAGCTCTCCTTGCTGAAGGACTGAGGCCCTTCCTGACCGTCCAGCCAGCCATAGGCCATTGCAGCCATTGCGATCGGATTGGCAAACAATGACCAACCATTCGCAGCAAACGAGTCATACATGGGCTCGTAGACAGCCTTGATCGCACGCTGTGTGGGGGTGACGACGGTTGTGCTGTTTTCGACCAGTTGGACCGGAAGCAGCAGGCGTTCGATCGTATCAGACAGAGCAGAGCCAGACACAATGTAGGACGGCGAAACACCAATGGATTCATTATCCTTGTTCTTCTGGGTGCGCATGGCCGTGATGCCGGCCCCCAACGTGGCGCTGGTCGGAGCGGCGCCGCTTGCCGCCTTGTTCTTGTGGTCAGCGTGAAACAGGACCTTACCGTCAGACATTTTCGCGTTGAAGACGGATTTCCAGAAAAGCTTGTTTTCAAAACGCGCGGCCCGCTCGGCCATGGTCGTTTCAAAGTCGGTAAAGGCACCCAGATCATCGTTGATGATCATCTCTTCGCTCATGGCAAACTCGATGCCGTAGGTCGCGAGCTTCATCGTTTCCTTGCCTTCGGAAAGGGTGAAGCGCTCGTATTCGCCATCTTCATTTTTCGGCTTCAGTTCCGGTACATCGCCAAAACTGATCAGCCCGGTCTCGCGGAAGTCAGCCATGTTCCGCTGGGTGCCAAACATCCGGAAGGTGCCCGGATGCGCTTCATACGAAGCCATCAAAACACGGTTGCCAGCCTCACCAAGAAGAATCGGGAAATCAGACGTGGTGTGAGCCGCACGAAGGATCCGCTGGCGGCCGGAAGAACTGCCAAGATCACGGAAGGAAACCCCCTTGCCCCCCAGCTCGACCATCATCGACAGCATGGAAAGCCCGCGATATTTCTGCCAGGCATCAGGATCCGCGTCGATTGCACTCGGCTCGCTGGGAATGGTAACGCAGCGCGCCGCAATCGCCTTGGCCATACGCTCGCGAACCACAGCAGGATCATCATGCGAGAAGCTCTGCTCGGCCCGCTGGCTGCGGATCTGCACCTGATCGGACTGATCGGCAAGGTGATCAAGAATGCTCTTGCGCACCTCCTCGATCGGAAGTCCGCGCTCAAGGAACTTGTCGCACTGTTCATCGGAAAGCCCATGCTTGTTGCACAGACTGCGAACCTCGCGAGCATAGTCGAGGGCCGCACGGCGGATGCTCTCGCTGTCAGGCTGGGTGTCCGTTGCCGGCGCGGCCCCACTTGGCTCGGTCACTACCGTTTCACGGCCAGCGTCATCAGAGCGAGTTGCATCCGGAGAATTGTGGGCAGTCTCCTGCCCAGGCTCAGTTTTGGCTTTAGCAGGCATGTCTGCCCCTTTCCTGTTTGAGATGATGGCGCAAGGGCTGACACGTCCTTGCTCGGCGCGCGTCTGCGCCGCATTGTCCGCTGGGATAAGCACAAAGCTCAGCTCCATGGGCGTCCAGCGGGTTGCACGAAAGACAGGAAGCTTCCCGTCTTCACGAATGGCCGCATATTCCTGAACGGAATAACCGACCGAAATTTTAGAAAGGATTCCGGATTTGATATCGCGCCAGTGGGGCTCGACATCGTCGCGGGCAGACAGACGCACGGACGCAACACCCTGTTTGCCCTCGATGCGCGCAGACCCCTCGACGACTACGCCCATCTGATCATTGAGTTCATAAGCCCAATGGTTCTTGAGCAGCGGTGCGCCGGAATTGAGCCGATCGAGATTGATGGCTTCGGTGCTGACTTCCAGTTCCTCGATCCAGCGTCCATACTCACCATCAGGCATATAGCCACGGCGCGTGACCCGTGCCCCGGCCGTCCAGATGAGGTCAATGGTGCGTTCATCTTCATTGACGCTTTCCGCTCTCAGGAGCAGACAAACATCATCAGCCGCCCCGCGTGTCTGCATGGGCAGTTCAAAAGTCTTTCTGTCTGGCATGATCAATCCTCTTTCTCTGAGCCGCCCAGCAGCCCGAAATCATTAGCAACCCCGGTCTTGCTGACCTTGCGTGGGTCGCTGTCGAAGACCAACGGCGTCGCACCATCGACCTCTTTGGCAAAGGCGAGAAAGTCGGCAATCGTCTTCATGAAGTCATTGCCTCGCTCAGCCATCTTTTGCTGAGGTGTGGCAAACCCGGAGCGCACCTCGATCAGATCGGCCATAACGTCCTTGAGCGGATCAACGCTCTCGAACACTGGCCAGATCATCTCGGGGCGATGGCTGGCATCAACCTCGCGGAACCGTCCGGCGAGTTTACCAATCGACAAAACACGGCTGAAAACCGGACGCACCAATTGATGGGCCAGAACCTGCTTTTGAAATTTTCTGAAATCGAGACGGGCCTCGATAAGTCCGCCGCGCATTGAGCTGAAATTCGCTTGGCTCATATCACCGGTGAGCTGCATCTCTGTGATGTTTGCCCCGGCAGCAAGCCCCCCGATATCGGTGCTTGAGATAATCCGAATCCTCCGACGCCGGGGGAGCAAAGCTTGACACTTTGAGATTGCCAGGAAGCCCCATGATGACGCCGGGCTCGAGCAGCCCAACCAGATCATCCCCCAGAATCTTTTCATAGAGATTCTCATCTGGCTTGAGGCCAAGAGATTGTGCCACGGCCGAGATATCATCTTCATCGCCACCGGAGATGAACACCGCAAGACAGGCCTCAATCGCTTTGCGCTGATCCACCGCCGTTTCATAATTACCCACGTCCCGCCATGAGAGTAAAGAGCTCGCCATTGCCGGAACACCATGAACCTGCCCCGGGCGCTTGCGATCAAAGATGTGGAGGATCTCGCGCGCCGGCACACGCACCGACTGATGACCAAATCGATGGACGAGGCCAATGTTGCCCGGATGATCGCGAAAGAGCCAATAGGCAACCCGCATACCTTGGCTGTCATACTCGATCCCGTTGACGACATATCCGCCGTTCGGCAGGTCTGTGCTTTTCGAATGATCGATATAATCCGGCTCGATAACCTGTAACTGAAAGGGAATATGAAATCCGTCACTGGCATTGCGCACGATCGGGCGAACCAGAGCCGAACCGCTCTCCCAGACGGCACCGGAAATCAGTCCCTCGATGCCAGCAAAATTGTTGACACCCTCCGGGCAGACCTCATCCGACCAGAGCATGAAGTCATCAAAGGCAGCGCCATCAAGGCGAGGCAGAAGCCCGTCAGGCGAGGCCGTATTGTTGACCCAGACCCGTTGCGCCTTCTGCGCAAACGGATTGTTTCTGACGAGATCCCGAGACCGCGCACGCAAAGTGGAAAGGTCTCTGGCAATCTCGGCATTTGCGCTCGTTTGCTTCGCATCCCAATCGGATGTATTTCGACCAAACTTGGCCCCTTCATACCGCCTCACACCGTCAAGGAGGAGACGAGCTCGGGCGCGACGCATTCCCGCGGCTGGCGAGAAGAACGCCACGGCGCGGTCAATCATGTTCAGTTTCATCAGATCACCCTCGCCGCACACCGGTCAGATATTTGTAGGTTCTGCCCGTCCCGCTCGCCTTCAAAACCTCTTCCTGAATGTATTTCTTTGCGGCGATCATGTCGGCCAGGGACTGATAGGTGACAACCCGCCCGTCACTGTAGGTAACCGATTTGATGCCACTGGCAATGGCCTTATCGAGGGTTGCTAGGTCATCATTCGTAAAAGCCATTCTCCGCTCCCGACCGTGGCCCGCTTCGAGCCTCTATTTCCTGAGAAAGTTCTTGTTCCGCTGCAGTTTGAGGCGGCTCTCACGCCGTGGGAGCTGCCGAACCTTCGGACGTGGTTCCGGTCTGGGCTCCGGTTCCTCGCCTGCGATCCTAACCGCCAGCATGTTCTGGGCTGCAGGCAGGGCCCATGGCTTTGGATTGTCCCAGTCCATTTTTTCAACACCAAGGACAATCACCAGCGCTCGGCCATAACAGGCGAGGTCGAGGGCCTCGTTGGCTCTTGATCCCGATTTCTTTTCCCAGCCTTTGGCCGCCGTTTTCTTTTCCGCGCTGAGCTCCTCGAACACCGCCTCGGGTAGATCATCGGAGAGGTGATATTTGTTTGGCCCCGCTTCGGCCCGCAAAAGAGATTGCGATACAGCATCTTTCAGCGACCCTCTCGAGATGAACAGAATCGGAATATCGCTCGCCACCGGGCGCCCTTTCGAGGCGCTTTCCGGATAGGAAATCTCGGCCCGCTTGGCTCGATCATTCGAAGCGCCTTTGATCAGCTGGAAACGCTTGTGCAGACCTGTCTGGGCCGGCGCTCTTGCGTCGCGCAGCGAACGCCAGAATTTATAGGCATTGTCCGTCACGCCTGCCTCGCCACCGGAATCACAAGCAATGCGAATAGGCTTCAAGGCGTAGCCCGTTCCCTCGACCTCATAGAGCCGATCGAACAGGGGCAACAGCGCATCCCAGTCCTCGATATAGCGAGGCGGCTTGATCGACCGCTCATCCGAAGAGGGCGCACCATCTGGCGGCGTCACAATCTCGAAACGGTCAATAAGCCAACGTTCAAGATCCGGCCCCCATGCGTCAGCCTGACAGACGAACGCCCCTTTCTGAACGTCGATCTGGATCGTGATGAACCGGGTGTCGGGTGGTGCGATCTTGAGTGGTCGCTCCTCACTCAAGGCTTTGAGCTTATCAACCGTCAACTCATCTTCTGCTGATAAACCACCCGGAAGATAGGGCTTGCCTTGATCGATCGTCACCGTGGTCTTGAGTTTGGTCTCATCGCCAAGCCGCTTTAACTCGTCGGTTGCAACGAGATAGCGATAGACGAGTTCGTCCCATTGCTGGAATGTGGCGCATGGACCTTTGAGCCAATAACTGACCGTGTCCGTGTTCTTGACCTCCTCATCGATCCGAACAACATCGCCATTCACACCCTCATGCAACCAGTGGCCATCAAGATTGAGCTCATACCTCTGCGATGGCTCGAGCCGCCCACCACAACAAGGACAGCGCATATAGACCTCTGCCCGAGCATCTTCCGGACTCGCATCCTTCGGATAAATCAGATCGAGGAAATCAGGCTCAAAGCTTTGCTCGCAGTCGCTGTGCGTGCATGTCCAGTAATATCGGGCGCGCGTTCCGGTGTTGTATTCCGAAAGCCCCCCGAGACAAGGTGGTGCCTCATGCGGTGTTGATGGCTGCCAGGTCTCATCAAGGATCGGAAAACCCGGCGAGCATTCAAGCATCGCCATGCCCTGGGACCCGAATGTCTGGACGCGCTTGCGCATCATGCCAAAGGGCGACCCTTCATCGCCGATGTCCATCGGCATCCGGTCATAATCGCATCCCGCGATAAAAGGCCAGTCATCACCGGACAGGTGGGCGACCGTCGGCCAGCCCATCGTGACCAGAGCGCCATTCGTGAAACGCTTGTTCTTGAGCGTGTCATCCCGACGCCCGGTGCCAAGTTTTGCCTTGAGATCTGGCGAACCGTTGATCATCGGGCTCAACTTCTTCTCCGAAAAACCATCCGCCGAGACTTCGGTCATGTGGATGATCTTCATCGGTCGCGGATGGCAGACGATGCCATGAGCCACCGCATTGAGGATAAGCCCCTCGGTCTTGATCGTTCGCGCAGGTCCGATAAAGACCAGCGCTGTAAACCGGCGACTACCGAGCATTCGCATCGGCTCGACAAGGTAGGGCGCATCCTCATGCCGCCATGGTCCTCGATAGGACGGGCTATTCACTCTGCGATGTGCAACTGCCGCATCCGGGACAGTCATCCGCATCGGCGGGCGACCAGCATCAATCGCAGCGGCGATGATCTCACTCGTCTGGACGTAGGGCGGCAGCCTCCCCTTGCGCCGATGATAGTTCGGAATCATTCGTTCCATCGACAGCCCCTAATTCACGCTCCACTTTGTTCGCCGCTTCCTCCAGCAAACCATCACAAGCGATCGCAACACGCTCGATCTGCTCATGGGTCAGCCCGCATTCGCGGGCAATCCGGTCAGGCAACACCCCAAGACCATCGCGATAGATTTGCAGAACACCCGTCATCAGGGCGATGACGTGACTGCGAAACATCAACTCCCCGCGCTCACGGGCAGTGCGCATGAATTCCTGCTCGGCAAGATAGGCATCCTTACGTTGCTTGGATGTGAGTTCGGAATATGGGTCGTCACTTTCGCTGCCAATCAGCGCGAGGGTCATCTGGCGAACAGCATTCTTGCGCCGCTCGTCTTCGTTGCGCTCGATTTCCTTGCGCTCGGCCACCCAGGCCCAGCAGGATGACAATTGAAACTCGTAGCTGCGCCCGTTGCTGCCCTCGGCAATGACCGGCATTCCGGCCTTGCGATAAGCATCGATCGTTGGGGCCGAAACCCTCAAGGCGTCGGCCAGTTGCTCGCGGTTAAGGACAACATCCTCAACCCCTTCTGGCAGAGGATACTTTTTCGCAACAACCATATCCGCACCTCTAGCCGGAGCCGCGCCAGATCATTGCCCCCAGATCATTGCCCCATGCCTCCGAAACATAAAATCATAAACAAAAACAACATCCTAAGATGCTCCAAACACATCACAGCCAAAACCAATGCGCTACGCCGCCCCGTATTGCTTTATGAAGGCCGGGAAGGACCCGAAATTTCACGGGCTGATGTGAAACAAATTTGCCACCCTCGCGAGAAAAAGAAACGCCCACACCGGGAGGAGCTGGTGCGGGCGTCAAGGCTGGGAGTGGCGTCATTACAACGCTGCGATCATAGCCAATCCTCCAGTGAGAGTGTCCACCGCCCGTCATCTTCCCTCGACCGGGCAAACAAAAACCCGCGACCTGCTGTGAAGCAAATCGCGGGTGCTTTTCGACTATTAAACGGTATGTCAAACCCAAAGTTTACACAAGCCGGTATCGCCTCAGAATGAACCGCCTCCCTCATTTCGCACGAATGCGGGCAGCGTGAAGGGCTTCAGCCGCCAGTCACGCAGGGCTGGCATCCGGGCATGGAGCTGCTCAAGGCCCGCGGCCCAATCTCCCCAGAGTTTCAAACGGTTCTCATGGGTTGCATAGTCCCGTACGAACATCACATCACAGGCCTGACCCTTGCGCAGAAACGCCCCTTCATAGCCCACAGGCTTTCTCATGATCGTCTTGGGGATAAAGTCCAATTCGACGTCACCGGCCCAATAGCTGTAGGTGCGCAGGTTCAAGCACCACAGAAGCGGATCTTCGGACAGAACGTCGGGCCGCGTCCCGGCGCGGGCATAGAGCACGACCAGCCCGGCGCGATGCGCCTCGACCTTGCCGAGCGCCGCATAGGCGCAAACCGCATCATGAATGGCAAGGGCGTCGGGCGCAAGATCCTGACCTGCCGGGCCACCGCCATCCACCAACACTCCAAGCTGATCAAGCCCGGCAAACTCCCACCCGCCGATTTCCATCACAGCTCTATCATCGGCCATACGACCAGACACCTTGTCGGCCTTTTGGGATCCATAGACCCACTCCAATAAACGATCAATCGAGATATGAGGAGCAGTCCAGTCAACAGCCCGATCACGCCGCTCCTGTTGAACAGACAGCACACCGCCGTTCTCTGATGCCCCTTGCCTCACTCCGGATTTGTAAACGACGACCATGATCGGCTCCCCTGATGTTGAATGCTGATGTTGATCAGCTGAAAACCCGCGTTGCGAGGGTTTGCGATAGTTTTGCGAGGGTTTAGCGCAAACCCTCGCAGGCTTTTTGTTGTTTTAAGTCAGAGACTTATTTACCTCTTGCGAGGGTTGCGATAGTTGAGAGGACTATACACGTATGAGAAAACTCCCTTGATCGGCCTATTCCCCACACCCCTCATGTGCATACGTGCGCGAGAACCCTCGCAACCCTCGCACCTTCCCTGTAATAGGATGAAATCATTGAGAAAAACCCTTGCGAGGGTTTTTGCCAAACCCTCGCGCAACCCTCGCTAAACCCTCGCAGGTTTTGGCGTTCCGTCCTCAAATGCGCGTGCGAGTGTTCACAATTCACGGCCAGTTCATCCCTCGTGGTGGGTGTGGGAGGAGGAATTCATAATCGCTGTGACCTCATCGGGAATGGTCAGTTGGACGTTGAGATATTGGCGGATGCGGCCGAGATCCTTCTCGATCCCCTTCTTGGGCAGCTCCCGGCCGAGCATGGTCTGACTAAAGGCCTTCACCCCGGAGGCCTTGCACCAGGCGGAATAGACCTCGTACATCCGCGCTCCGGTCACCGTGAAGAGCGGCTTTTCCGCCTTCGGATCCGGCTCTTCACGGCGCACACAGGCGTCGATGAAATTCTGGATCGGGTCCATCTCGCTCTTGTAGCTGTTGGTGAGCGTCGAGACAGACTCCGGCACCCGTAGCCCCTCGGAGATGTAGATCCTGAGGCCCTCGACGAGCCAATTGAGGATACCGTCCCGCTCGGCGTCGAATTCGGCCAGCACCTCGCCCATAGGCCGGCGCTCGGCGTCGCTGATGGTGACTTCCCACGGCACGATGAGGAGGCGGCGCCAGATGCCCCAATCCGTCCCGGTGATGTAGGGCATGTCGTTGCCGCTCATCACCGCCTTGAAGATGGGCACGAGATCGAAAAAGCCCTGATGCAGCCGGCGCACCTGAATTGGCTCGCCGCCGGTCAGGCCCTTGATCAATTCTTCCTTGACCGATTGGCCCTTGGGCAGCTCGGAGACGCGCACCATGCGCTTGCCGACCAGCGTGGCAAGATCGGGCGTCGCCTGATCGCCTCGCCGCTGACCGTTGCCGGTGACGGATTCCGGATTGAGCTGGCCCGCATAGGCGCCCATGAGCCGACACAGCGCTTCAACCATGGTCGATTTACCGTTGGCACCCGCCCCATACATGTAGATGAGCTTTTGCTCCCCGGTGAGGCCCGTCAGGGCATAACCGAAATAGACCTGCAGAAAGCGGGCGCGATCCTCATCCTGAAACCGCTCGAGGAACTCCATCCACTTGGGGCATGTGGCATCCGGATTATAGGTGACCGGCGCGCATTTGCTGATGCGCATGGCGCGATCGTGCGGCACCAGCTGGACGTCAAGCTTCTTGCGCACCGGGCCGCTGTCGGACGGATCGTCCTCATCATCGATGTGGCGAAACAACAGCGTGCCATTCTTGACATTGAAGGCCAGACCATCGGCGTCAAGCGCCTCGGGCCCGACCGTGATGTGCGGCGCGGCCTGCTTGATCATGCCCGTCAGCTTGCCATTGTTGCCCGAGGAGAGCGCATATTTGCGGCGAGCGGCCCGGCGTTTGGAGAGCGTGCCGCGGGCCTGTTTGGCCGCGTTGACCTTCTTGCGGTCCTCGTCGCTCATATCCTCCGAGATCTTGATTCCCTCGGCTTCCTTGATCGCCAGTTCTTCCCATGTTTCGGGCGCGATGAAGCGCGCCTCCTCCTCGATGAGCTTGGCCGTGCGCTGGGCAAAGATGGCAATCCGCTCCTCACCCCCGGTCATTTCCCAATGGGTGCCCGCCCATTGATGGAAGCCGTGTTCACGCACCGTTATGACATCATTGCCAAAATGGATGATCAGACGCTGGGCGTTGCCCGTGTCATTCTGATCGAGACCGGCGCATTTCTTGATTTTCTCCGGATCAGGACCAGAAGGCGGCGGCGATGGCGGACCAACTCCATCGCCGCCTACACCATCGGACGCAGGCGAGCTGTCGCCTGCATCTGTCTGGTGATCTGCACGGCCGTCAAGGCCATAATCCTCTGGCCCCGCGGGTGGCTGATAGGCGGGCGCAGAGGAGCCATATTGCCCGTAACGGGCCGCCTTTTCGCGCGCTTCTTCTGCTATGCGCCGGAGCTTTTGTTGAACCTCGCCGCAATCGGCCTTGCCGGCATCGAGACCGCGCCGGATTTTGGCGTCCCTCTCCTTGGCCCCATCTGTTGCCGTGAGACCACAGGCGTCGGCCGCCTCGCTGAGCCCGAGTGTCACTTCGCTTTCGCTCAGCGCACCGGCCCCGACCAGCTTGCCCAAACTGAATGCATGGGAGTTGAGCGCCGACCCGCGGCCTCCTTTGCCTTGTGCTGCCATCTCGGAGCAGGCGCGATCGAGCGCCCCTTGACCGTAGCGGCGCACGGCCTTATCGCCCGGATCTTCCGACCATGCGAGCTTGTGTTTTGGTGGCGGGCTTGCCGGCACGCTGGACCGCTCTTTGCGGATCGCCTCCACAAGGCTGTCCGGCATCATTGGCGGCTCGAAATCGGCCCCGTCCTTCCATGCGTAGCTGGTGCCGAAGGCCATCTTGGATGGCGGCAGGATGACATAGCCATTGTCGCAACGGGCATCGACCCGGCCGATTAGCTTTTCCTCTCCGGTTTTTTTGTCGACACCTGGTCGCTTGACCAGTTTGCGATTGCCGAGCTCCACCCCTTCGACACGTCTGAGCCAAATGTGCCAGCCGCCACTTTGGGTGATCACGGTCGGTGCGGCGGGCAAGGCCTCGCCCAAATCCTTTTCGAGCTCCGACACCACCCATTCGCAGGTCTCGCCCTCGAGCGGATCGACATCGACCACCAACATGCCTTTTGAGGCGGGTGGGCAGCCGATCAGAGCATCGGGCCAACGTGTCCACCATTCCCGGACCTTCCCCTCATCGGTCGTCGCTTGGCGAAAACCGCCCTTACCAAGATAGGGATTCTTGCCGCTTTTGGGATCATCCGTCACGCCCGGATGGCACGGGAAAACCGCATAACCCCGCCTCGCGTAGGCGAGCGCGTAATCCATCATGGTCTTTTTCGATGGCATTAGAGAAGGCTCCCCTGGGCTTGTTTTTTCTCTTGTGGGGCGATGCTCATGCCATCCCCTCCGAGACCTTCGCGCCTTCAGCTGACGTCCATTCGATTACGCAGACCCCTGCCCGAAGCCCCAACGCGCCAGACTGCCTCTCGCCCTGCTCCAGCTTCTTGATGGTCTCTTCACAGGCATGGCATCCACAATATTCTCCGCCACAGTCACACAGTTCTGTGCCTTGATGCCGTTCTGGTGTGAATGCCTCTACCCGCAAACAGTCCTGACATAGCACCTTACCCATCATATCAACCTCCCTTGGGCTTGCTTCTGTTCTTTTGGTTCGGGCGCATCGCTCGAAACAGGACGGCGGACAAAGCGGGCGCGAGCCGCCTCGAGGTGGTCAGAGCAAAACCAGAGATCCCGCCCGATGCCGAAGCTGCCCCACTTGTTGCAGCCGACCACCTGACACCAGTGATCGACGAACGGCACCCCGGCCTTGCGCCGCGGCTTCTTTGACGGATCGAGGATGAGGTCAGTCATTACCAATCCAATCATCGTAAAAATCGACACCCGGCAGATTGGTGTAGATAGCCGCCTCGCATTCCGCATCATGCTGCTCAAGAGCAGAGGCCATCTTCTTGCAGAGATCAAAAAGGGCACTCGCGCAGAGCCCAAAGACGCCAAATTCTTCCCGATTGGCTTCCATGCGGTTCAGTTCATCAATAAGTGCCTTATTGCTCATCACTCACCCCTTCCTTCCTGACGTTGGCCGGAAAGGCTTCGATAAACCGCCGCATCATGTCTTCTGTCTTAAAGCCAAGCCACGTCCAGCCATTGACCGTTGCACTGCCGATATTCCAATCCCCTGGTCGGTCATGGATAGGCCAAGATTCAACCCCGCAAATCTCGTTTAACCACTCGCGCATTTCGCAAAACTGATCATCGCAAAGCGATCCGGTGAACACGTCGATCACCCATGGCGTCGGATCCCAGACCTTGTGAAACAGTTCCACATCTCTGGAATCGCCCTTCGCTTCGTAGTAGGCCAGTGATCGCGCATAGAGAGGTGTTGTCCTGACGCTCTCGTTGCCCGCTATGGGCGCTTTCGCCATTCGCTGCGCGATTGGCTTTCGCTCAAAGAGCGTCGGTGCTTCGCACCTTGCTCGTACTGGCGCTGGCGTTGACGGCGCTCGCTTTGCTCGCTTGTCGGTCATCACGCACCGCCTCGATACAAGTGAAATGCTTGCATGAACTCGAGATAGGCCTGAGCAGGCTCCCAAGGTTCAATCAGGATGCCTGTTGGCGGCTCTGGAAGCGTCCATTGCATCGGAGCAACCGACATTAGCTGAGCCGCTTCATCCGCGAGGATTGCATTGTCAATCCGCTTGACCTCCTTCGGCATCTCAACCGGCGACAAGTCAAAAGCGGAAACGACAGCCCGCATGACAGCAGTTTCAGCGTCTTTGTAACCCGTCAAATAAGGTTTCAAAGGCCGAGGAACGTCGACGATATAAGCCTCAGAGGCATCGTGCAGAAGCCCCCACAATTTCAGATCACTCGGCAAAAGCGAGGCAACCATGACGCTATGCTGAGCGACCGAATAGAAGGTCATGCAGTGCCCCGCGAAGCGGCACATATTGGACAGGGCGTGAGCGATATCCTCGATGCAGACATCCTCAGCCCTCGGATCCATGGGCCAGAAAGCCCTGCCGGAGGCGGTCTGCATCCAGTCGCCTTGTCTCTTGTTTTCCGGGCTGATGAATGTGTCGGTCATGTCTCTTGCTCCCTTCTGTCGCCCTCACTGGTCGCCATGGCGATCGGCGGCGGTCATTAGCTGCGTTGCAGGCCTTCCAAATCAAGTTGCTCGTGGGCGGCCCTGCCGGCACCGGCATAAGGCGCCTGCCCCCCTAATTTTTGAAATTCGTCTTCGGCCTTCTCGATCCGCTCCTTGGCGATATCGAACCAGCGCTGCTCAAGCTCTATGCCGATAAAATCCCGGCCGAGCTTGGCCGCGGCCACGCCGGTGCTGCCCGAGCCCATGAACGGATCGAAGACAGTCGCGCCGGCCTCGGAGCTGTTGCGGATGTAGCGCTGCAACAGCGGCCATGGTTTTTCGTTTGGATGGATTGTCTCGTCGGGCCAGAACATCTCGACACAAGCCATCGAGCTGCAATTTCCGATCTTGAAGGCCGGGCCCTTACCGAGAAACAGAACGAATTCGCAGTTCTTCATGTACCAGCGATTGGCCGTCGCGGTGCGCTTGTTCCAAACGAGGACATTGTGAATGTAAAATCCGGCATGAGTGGCCGCGTTCTGGGCCTCCTGCAAATGCCGATTGTTGCAAAAGACATAGGCGTGGGCCACCGGCGCGAGGGCCTCGAACATCAGGGCCATGCCGTCCGCCCAGCTAATGTCGGCGATGACGACCTTGCCCTTGTTGTCGTAATCCTTCATCCAGCCGCCTGACATCGCCCGCGGATCATCCGACTTGCCGCCCGAGGTGAGCTCGTAGGGGAAATCCGTCACGATCAACGCCGCATCGCGCACATTGATATCGCGGGCATCGCCGAGGTGGAGGGTCATCATTCAGCCTTCCTCGCCTCGCGTGCCGCGTGCTCGAGCCTCGCAACCGCCATGATGACCGGCTTTAGCTCAGGCTCAGCATGATCATAGTTGCGGCCTGATTTACCGTTGAGCCTGGGCAACAGACCCCGCGGGACCATTTCCCAATTGGATGGATCACAATTCTGCTTGTCATCGCTTAGGCACTTGAGGCACATGCCATCTGGCAAGGGGCCATGTTCCAGCTCCCAAAGATGACGATGCTTGAGCACATAGCGGCGCTCATACCCGGTGTGCGGGTTGGTCTCGTTTACGCTGATCTCGACATAGCCATCGACCGATACCCGCTCATGCCCGAGATATTTGGTGTTGTGCGGCAACTGGCCCTTTTTGAATTGGGTGCGAGCGCTGTTAGCGTTGAAGGGCATTTTCTTGCCCTTGTTGAGAGGAACATTGCCCTTTTCAATTCTTCCGGTTCGCCCGGTGAACCAACCCTTGCGCTTGCAGAGTGAATGGTAATTGGAAAAGGAAACATCCTGCCTGCCAAAGACCACCACAAACTCGGCGTGCGCCTCTTTGCGAACGCGAGTCTTGTTGGCCTCGATCCAGGCGAGCTCCTCTGCGCTATAGTCGATCCGCTTACCCTTCATTTTTAATCCCCTCGATCATGGGGAATGAGGTCATGTGCCGCTTTATGAAAGCGCCGTTGTCGACCATCAATTTCGCGGCCTTGACCTGCAGGTCGGCGTTGCGAATGATCTGATCCGACACAGAGACAATGGCTTCGGCGCGAGCCGCTTCCTGCTCGATCTGCTCCGCGCTCAACTCCTCGTTTCCGAGGCGTTCGAGCTGCATGAAAAGATGGTCATTCAAATCACTGAGCTTGTTTTTCATAGAAGCCTCCAAAGATTGAAACCGTCGCTCTCGCTAATCGCTGCAGACGCTTTCGCCATTCGCTGCGCGATTGGCTTTCGCTCAATTAGCGTCGGTTCTCCGAACCTCGCTTGTGCTGGCGCTGGCGTCGACTTCGCTCGCTCTGCTTGCTTGTCTTGCATCACGCTGCCCCCGCCATGTCTTCGAGCGCCTTGTTGATTGCTTCATTCAGCTCGATCAGCTCGCTGGGCGTGACCGTGCTGTTTCGCGGGTCCGTAAGCGAGAACGGACCAACAAGGCGGAAATGAACCTGCCCCGAGACCGGATCCCGCAGGGCGCTCACCGATATCGGCGGCCTGTATGGTTTGGCGATCCCGACCCTATGCCGCATAGCTCGCCTCCCGAGTCTTGCGGCTTTTGCGGCGGCGATCTGTCTTGATGCTCTGGCCATAGGCTTCGGACGCCTCGCGCAGATGCTTTCGATCGACGCCGAGATATTTGACGACCTCGACCCGCGAGTAACAAAGCTCATGCACCAGCTGGCCGAGAAAGAGATTCTTGAGGTGGCGATGAGGCCCGCGGGTGCCGCGCCAGATCGCCATTGGCGTGACATGGTTTTCCCGCGCCAGACGGCAGAGACAGTCAAGAAATTCGGCTTTCATATCCGGCAAGGGAGGATTGATCGGGCATGGCTCATCGCCGGTGTATTCTTCCATCATGCGCTGCACCGCCCCATGGCTCGCATTGAGCAGCTTGCCAATCCGTGTGGCGGACAGGCCCCAGCGATGATTGAGCTGCCAAGCGATCGTCACCCGCGCCCCGCGCCCGAGAGACGGGTGCGTCAGATGCTCGATCGCGATGCCCTCATCCTCGGCGGCCCACTGAAACAACGGCTGAAACTCGTCATCGAGCGCGTCAAACCATGCTGGCTCATCGCCCTTGTCATGCGGCTTTCTCGCCCCGACGCCATAGCCGCAAATCGCGGCGATTACATCGGCCCCGACTTCATAATCGAGGGCAATCCGCTTGAAGCTGTTGCCGTGCTTGAAATACCGCTGCATGATCCGGTCCTTGTCCATCTCACTCGCCCTCCTCGATTTGCATGATCCTCTTATCCATGCCAACGAGCACCTGTACGGCATCGCCAATTTCCTTGCGCAGACGATGCTGGCGAGCCTCATCAGCCGAGATGCAACCGTCATCGGCGAGGCATTGCCCGATGTGCTGGGTGACCTCGCCCACTTCCTTGAACATGGCCGCAAGCTGTTGGTTGATGTCGCCTTCCCAGCGCCCTTCGGGCAGCTTGATCACCTCGTATCCGATGGCCTGCACCAGCGCCCGGCTGACCACCGGCTCGCCGATGTCCTTTTCGAGATCGGCAACCACATCAACAGGCATCCAGTCAGCCCCATGAGCGAGGCCATAACGACCCATTTGGGCCTGATTAACCCGCGTGGTCTCAGCGGAGCATTCAATCCCGCCGCCCTTCTTGATTAGCTCACGGCAGCGGCGACGGAGGCGCAGATAGAAATCGGAGGCATATTGGCGGGCGGATGTCATGATGCCCTCCCTATGTGAAACAGCCGTTTGACGCCCCGCACCACGCGGCGCCAAAGGCGGGAAACCAACGCCCGCCGCTGCCTAATCTGAAAGAAACCACCCTCGCGCACGACAAAGAACTCATCACCGAATGACGTCAGAAAACGGCGTGATTTTATCCTTTCGTGTCTCTCTTTCAGTGCCTTCACGATCTCGGCCCGCACGGGATCACCCGCTGAAAGGTGATCAACAGGCACCATGCGCCTGCCGACCAACTTGGACAGATCGGGCGTTTCAACCGGTGCGTCAGATGTGCGCCGGAAAGAAGGGCGATTGATCAGCTGTGACATGAGTAATTCTCCCGAGCTTTATCGGTGACAGGATGCCGGCAGTCTTGAGAGACTGCCGGACAGAGAGAAAGCGCACTGCAGGGAGTGTTGGGATGAAAAGCGGAAACAAATCGAGCGCCGAGGCTAAGGCCATCATCGATGAGGGCCCGGAGGCTGTTCGCCGCGCCGCGGACGCGATCGGCGCGGCATTTGCCAGAGAACATGAAAGGAAACAGAGGGCGATCAGGCAGCATCGGTCGCGCCCTCACTCGCCACCCGTCCGCGAAAGTAGTCCTGAAACGACTTGAAGCTAATGAGGCCAGCGCTCTTGCGTTCGATCGCGTCGATCATTTCAGCCGCGGGCCAACGATCATCCCGCAGAATGCGAGAGATCGTCGAAGACGCACAATCCAGAGCCTCGGCAGCCTCGATCTGATTGAAGTCCTTGAGCGTCATGAAGGCCTGAATTGGGTGTTCCTGATCGCACATTTTGCAAACCTCGATTAGCAATGCAATTACCTTGAAATGCATTTATGCACTTTTAATGCAATTTTGCAAGATTGCAAAATGGCTTTTTTGTGCATAATCGCAATCGAGAGCCATCAGAAAAGCCAACAAGGCGAGGCGCCATGAGCACCCTGACAAGAAAAAAACTTGAACTGGCAATGAAAATAACCGGCCTGAAGGCCTCCCCGCTTGGCCCGTTTGCAGGCGTTGCAGCAAGCACCTTTTCGCGCTACCTGGCCGGATCGACCGAGTCCGAGATCAAGCAAAGCACGATGGAAAAGCTTGAGGAGGCAATGCGCGCCTATATCCAATCAGGCGAAGCAACGCCAGAGCAGATCGCACTCTATCGGGATGAATATCTGCCGCTAATTCCGGGCTCACAGATGCCGGATATCGCAGGCCCGGAGCAAGAGGTCGCCTACGCGCCCAAATTACCACACCGCACGCTCGAGAGCTTTCATTCCGGGCCGATGGATATCGAGGTGCGCGGCACGGCCATGGGCGGACTCGTCGGCTCCATGCAGATTTCATCAGACACAGTAGAATTTGTGCGCCGGCCGCCAAGCCTAGCAACAGCCAGAGGCGCTTTCGCCATCTATGTAAGGGGCGACAGCATGGTACCGCAGCATAACCCCGGAGAGCTGCGCTACGTCCACCCCGATCGGCCAGCCGCACCCGGCGACAGCGTGGTCATCGAGACCTACAATCCCGGCACCGGCCAGAAAGAAGCCTTTATCAAGATCTTTCTCAAACGCGAAGGCAACCGGATCATCTGCAAACAGCACAATCCGGAGGCCACCGTCGAATATATCATTCCGGTTGGCGAACCACCCGAAAAGACAGACAAATACGCCGTCAACGTCTACAAGGTGCTGACCACCAACGAGCTGCTCGGCTACTAAAGAATATCTCTGAACGCTTCGGCTATCACATCAAGATAGTCCGGCCCCAGATTGATTTCCTTTGGCTCGATATCCTGATCCGGATAGACAAAAGGCAGACCGATCTCGTCGAGCGGCAACTTGAGCTTTTTGGCCAGAAAAGCCGAGAGCTTGTCTTCCTCAACAAACCCATCCGAATCCTTGAACTGCTCGCGGTATTTTTCCCAAGCATTGGCGATCACGACCTGCCTTTTGGTTAGCAGCACATCCGAAGCCTTTACAGTCCAGACCTTGTCCGCAAAGGGAATAATGCTCGGATCCGGCGCATAGTCCGCCTTGGCAACAATAACATTTTGCCGCGGGCTCTGCGTCCCTGCCGCCACTAGAATCACATCCACATAATCAAGCGGCATTCGCTTCCTCAATTCACGCGCCACTTGCGCCACCACGCGCCCGCGAAGCTCCGCAGTCCAGCCATCCAAAGTCACTTCCTGAAGATAGACCCGCGCCCGTCGCTGGCCCGGCGCACTGGTATCAGAGGCCTCCTGCAGCATGACCCCCGGCAAGGGATCAGCCATCGCGCCCTGCCCGATCGCAAGAAGTCCGGTCACGACAGCCACAATAAACAATAATTTTTTGAGCATGAATCCCTCCTCTATCTTCATGGCACCCAAGACAAAGCAGTGAGTGTTTCCACCATTCAAAACCACCATTGGTAGAAATTCAAACCCAAATTGCCGAGTCGAAACAACAGTTTACAACAAACTTAACCATCGTTTGCATTTTTGCACTTTTCAAAAAAGCTTTTTTGCGCAATTATGCTATTGCATTTTTGCAATTTGAGGCTTTACCCATGACCACCCTTTACCTCCCCGCCAGACCGGGCTGGATCAGCCGACAGCGCGAAGCGCTTGAGGAGATGCGCGGCACCGCATCCGGTCTGGTCTGGCGCAACCTTCGCTATGACGCCCAGGCGAGCGCATACCTCGCCGCCACCGGCGCACTCACCCTTTCCATCCACCTACTTTTCGGAGCCTGACAAAGCGGCACAAGCCGCTCACGTCAGCCCACCACCGGCAGCCAGAAAGGAAACTGCAATGAACAGTATCGAGCAGGAAATTCAAGCCAAGGGCCTTACCGCTCCCCGGATCACACCCAGTGACATCGAGAACTCGATTGACAGTGAGCACTATTTCACTGCTCTCGATGGCATAGACGGCTTGTATCGCGGCGGCCCGGAAGCCCAAGCAATACCAAACGCTGTGCCTCTTGGGCTCCTGACCTTCTGCGTCCTTGTGCTGAAAAACGGTTTTACCGTCACCGGTGAGAGCGCATGCGCAAGCCCGGAAAACTTTGATGCCGGGATCGGACGGAAGATAGCGAGACAGAACGCCATCCAGAAGATCTGGCCGCTCGAGGGATATCGCCTACGTTGCGAACTCGCCAACGCCCAGTAACCACCCTTTCCATCCACCTACTTTTCGGAGCATAAAACCATGAGCGACGGACCACCGATCCTGCGCCAATTCGGCCAATTTTTGCAGAGCCTTGAGGATGGTCAATTCCATCAAGACTGCTCGGATACCCTCACCGAAATTCGCGAAAAGCTGACCGACTATCAGCTCGACCACGGCGGCGAGCCATCGGCCACTCTGACCATCAAATTCAAGCTCAAGATGGAAAAGGGCACCCTCTCGGTGCGCCCGTCTCTCGACAAGTCTTTGCCCAAGGCACCGCGCGGCACTTCGATGCTTTACGTCACCGAAAAGGGCCTCACCCCTCTCAACCCCAAACAGATGGACATGTTCCGCGGGCGGCCCAAGGAAGTACCCGAAGCCTCTGACGTGAAGACCATCTAGCCCAACCTCTCACAAAACAGGCGACACCATGAGTGACCTAACCAAAGAAGCCATTGACCGCATTTCTCAGTTGGCTGGACAGAACCGCGCCCCACAGATCATGACCGTAGACCATGGGGAAAGCGGCGAAACGCTGACTTTTCTGCTCTATAGCAACGAGGAAGGCGGAACAAACTATCTGGAGCTGACCAAAGACCTCGCGGCATTTGACGAAACCCCGAGGGTGATCGACACAGTCGCGAGGATGGATCACCTCGACAGCCTGATCGACTATGTCAACCGCTTCAAGAACGATGATAGCGCGCTGTTCGGCGAGCGCATCGGGAACAATGAAACCCTAAAGATCTCGGCGGTGATCGACTATCACGACAGCATCAACGAATTCGCTTTGATCGATCCCGAGACCGGCAACACGACGCTTACGACGCCGAGCGAAAAGCCGAAGCCTCGCCACTGCCGGCATCGCGTCACCCATACATTCCCTCTCTCTGATGAAATCAGGGCTTGGGGCAAGATCGCGGCAAAGCCACTCGAGCTGCTCGAATTCGCGCTGTTTCTCGAAGACAACATCCTCGATGTCTTGCCCCTGCCCGGCTTCCTGATCAGCGAAGCCGAAAAGCCCGTAACTGATTCCGACAAACGCCTCGCCGAGCTTATTCACAAACTCGACGGGAACCCGTGCGGGCCGCAAAAACTCATGGAACTCAGCAAGGGCCTGCAGATCAACGAGGACACAAAAGCCAAGGTGATCATTGATCGCAACACTGGCGAGCAGGCCATCGGATTTGAGACCGAACACGAGGACGCCGAGGGCAACAAGCTGTCTGTGCCGAATATGTTCCTGATCGCCATTCCGATCTTTGAAGGCGGCGAGCCTTATCGCATTCCAGTGCGCCTTCGGTATCGCAAGAAAGGCGGCTCTCTGGCGTGGCTAATCGAACCTTATCAGCTCGATCGCTACATCAAGCACGCATTCTCCGAGGCCTGCCAAATCGCTGCGCAGCAAACTGCCCTGCCGCTGTTCTTCGGCCGCCCAGATAACAAATGACCTTACCGGGGCGGCTCGACCGCCCCGATCGCCAGAGCAAGGAAAGCATCATGACACCGCACACAACGACATTTCCCTGCAGCCTTGGTGATCGCGTTTATAGCAATCGCCTGCGCCGCGCCGGCACGATCGTCGCTCTTTCGATTTCCGAAGGCAGTGAGCCAAGAGCAAGGATCGAATATTTCAACCGAGACGACGCCCCTCAACTCGCGTGGGTGCTCATCAGCGGGCTCACCGATCCGAGCCGACCTGTCCCCTCTGGACATCCAGAACCAAACCACAGGGAGGCCGCGCCATGAAATCGATCATCTCTCTCGCCACCGGCGAACCGTGGCCGCTGGCCTATGATCCTATTGCGGTTGACTTCAGGGCCCTAGGTCGCCATTTGGCGGCCCGCCCATGGATGTTTGGCATGATGCATCCCGATTATTCCTACGCCGACCACCTGATAAATCTGGCCGCGGTAGCGCCCCGGCCGCTGCGCCTCGATGCCCTCCTCATCCATGCCCACATGGCACTGACCGAAAGCCCCCTCCTGATTGCCACAACAGATCAGGAGGGCAAAGCAAAGACCACGATCATGCGAGCGCCCTTCCCAGAAACCGTGCTCACGTCACTGAAGTCCAGCATTCGTCACGCGGCCGAGCTTCACGATCAGATGCCGAAGGCGATCGAAGATCACCTCTGGGATCTGGAAAAGCTTTTGACCGCATCCGAGATGCACCAGCTCAAGCACCGCCGCGGGATGCCCGACAAAGACAAGATCCACCCGCGGACAAAAGAAGTCGCCGCCGCAGAATGGGCCGACCAGGTCGAACAGAGAATCCCGCGTATCATGGCGATGCGCGAGGCAGGATAGGAGGAACCAATGGAACTACAGCCTCAAGAATGCGCGACCGCAGCCTTTTACCTGAAATTGAACGAGCAATTGATCGGCTTTGACCTCGAAGCGGCTCGGCGCAGTGGTGACCAGCAAGCTGCAAAGCGATTTGCTGAGCACAGAGAGTCCCTCACCAAGGTCATCGCCGTACTGGAGAAGGAAGCAACCCAATGAGCGGATCCGTCAACAAAGTCATCATCGTGGGCAATCTGGGCGCCGACCCGGATATCCGCACCACGCAGGACGGACGCAAGATCGCCAACCTGTCCGTTGCGACCAGCGAAAGCTGGAAAGATCGCAACAGCGGCGAGAAGCGCGAACGCACCGAATGGCATCGCGTGGTTGTCTTTAGCGAAGCCCTCACCAAGATCGCCGAGACCTACCTCAAAAAGGGCTCCAAGGTCTATGTCGAAGGCCAGCTCCAGACGCGCAAGTGGAAGGACCAGAACGGTCAGGACCGCTATTCGACTGACATCGTCCTGCAGGGCTTCAACGCGACCCTGACCATGCTCGACAACCGCGGCAATGGCTCCGGGCGCCCGCCCCCGGCCGAGCCCGGCGACTATGGCGACATGCGCCCCGGCCCGGACGAGTATGACCCAAACTATGCAGGTTTATAGGAGAGTGAGATGAATACAGTTTTCCTGCTTATGGCCCAGTATAATGGACAGGCGGTCATCCCGTTGGACAAGGTCCGCGAGGATTTCTTCGCTTCAATGGACCGCCAAACCTTCATGCGTAAGATCAACAATCACAAGATCGACCTGCCAGTCGTGCAAATGGAAAAGAGCCAAAAGTCAGCTCGTGGCGTTCATCTTAGTGACCTTGCAACCTACATCGACGCCAGAAGACAAGAGGCAACCAAGATCAACGACGAGTATCGAGAATAGGTTTGGACCAACAAACACTCTCAGCAAAGAGCCGGGCCCGCCCGGCTTCTTTTTTGCCTGCTTTAAACTGGTCAAACGGTACGACTCCCCGGTACGACTGCAAAAAAACCGATGGGAACGACTAAAAACAGTACGATTTTAGTACGACTTCGAAATTTTAAACATACTAAGCGATTGTATTTTATATATAATTTCTTCCATCTTTCCCATCCAGAAGGGATAGATTTGCCCATCCGCTGCGCGTGATATGGTGAAACTGTGCGGGATCATCAGATTGCCGACCTGACGATAATCGCTGCGTGCAACATGCTCGCCCGAGCCGTGATAGGACGTGGTCAAATCGCCATCCTCTTCTGCCTGCATGAAAGTCATGCGCCCTTCTGCATCGAAATAGGCCACCATGCTCGCCTCCATGCCCCCCGATGAGACAATCGCACGCGCGCTGTCATCATCGATCGCTTCCCAGCGGACATGTCCACCCGGCAGGAGCGCCTGCGGATAGAGCGCACTCTCCAGCAGCCAGCGCCGCAAGGATATACGATCAAGCTCCGGTGTTTCCTGTTCATCCACCACCGTCAGTACATCAAGGATCTTCGCCCTCATTTCCATTTTTCCATGGGCGTAAAAGTCATAGGCCCGCGCCCAGATTGGCGCGATGATAGGGGTCGTTGCCGAGAAGACCATCGCCGGCACATTGGCCGCGATCACCTGACTCGCCACCGTCGGCTCGAAGGCCTCCATCATCGGGCGGCGAAAATCGCCCTTCTGCGCGACGCGGACAACCTTGTAACCCGACAGCGGCCCCTTGATGCTGTAAGAGAGATAGCGCTGCACCGGCGTGGGAAGCAGCCGAACCCCATCGGCATCAAATGAGGCATCTTTTGCCTCCGCTCCGATCTCTGCGACAATCGTACGAAAGCCTGCAATTGCCTGCTCGGTTTCGCGCATCTGCCAATAGCCATAGCTCGCCAACAAGGTAGCCGCACCGGCCACGTTCAAGAAAAGTTTCATTCCGATCTTCATTTGTAGCTCCCTCGGTTCCTTCTGAGCAACGTGCCACGGGTTTCGCAACTTCCATCGCCAAGAAATCGTACATTAATGTACACTTAGTACACATATGTACATCTCTCTTGACTGTCAAGTACACTCGTGTACAGTTGCAAAAAATTGCTCCGGTCACAAAGGACAAGAAACTTTGAGCAATCAGGAAGTACGACGCAAAGAGATCGAAGCAGCCGCCTTTGAGCTCTTAAGCGAGAAGGGTTATCGCAGCACGTCCATGCTGCAGATCGCAAAACGGGCGAACGCCTCGAACCAGACGCTTTATGCCTGGTATGGCAACAAGCAGACGCTGTTCAAAGCGATCATTGAACGAAACGGTGAAACCGTTCGTGAGCATCTTGAGGCCGCGCTCGCAGACAGCAGCAATCCGCTTGAAGCCTTGGAAAAGCTGGGTCCGCTGCTATTGCGCTATTCCTGCGGCGAGAAGGCGATCATCATCAGCCGGGCCGCTGTTCAGGATGCAACAGAAACTGGGATGTTGGGCCAGACCGTCGAGGACGTGGCGCGCGGCACAGTGATGCCGCTTCTCGGTGCCCTGATGGAAAGGCTGGAACGGAACGGGGATTTCCAACTGGACACCGGTGCTCATGATGCGGCAGAAATCTATGTCTCCCTGCTGTTCGGCGAACTGCAAATCAGATTGGCCCGGGGAAATCTGGAACCCCTCAACGAGAACAGCATGAATGCGCGCGCCAGCCGGGCCTTCGCCCTCACCTGCCGCCTCTTCCGCTCCCCATGAGGAGACTGCTCAACGAGTGGAGGCATCGCCCAAAAAGAAAAGGCGCTCGAAAGCGCCTCTTTGAAATCCAGATGTTTCGATGTCAACCACGGCGCTCATGCCTTGGCGTCCATCAGAAGACCATCTATTCGTGAGCCGTGACGGCAAACGCGCTTGCGATCATGCCAATCTGGTCACCAACCGGGTTGGATTGCTCCGCAACGGTTTCCGGTTCCTGCGATTTCTTCGAATAAATCACATCATCGAGATGACGAATGCGCTTCTGCAGATGAAGGGACTGATCAATCAGGGCTCTGAGGCGCAGCGGCAGTTCATCCCAGCCCGGACCATCCTTGGCAGAAGACAGGCCGTGCAGACGAACCTTGTTCTTTTCCTGACCAGCTTGCTCGAGGCTCATTTCGCCTTCATTGACCGCACGTTGCAAGAGAAGCCAGGAGGCCATTTGCATCAGGCGTGTCGTCAGCCGCATGGATTCGGTCGCATAGGCAAGGGAAGCAACACGGGGAAGGCTCTTGGCCTCCATGCGTCCATCGCCATCCAGATAGTCGGCAGCTTCTTCAACCAGCGCCATACCATCACGGAAGAGCGTTTTGAAACTATCGGAGTCCGCCAGTTTTGCGCCGAAGAAAACTGGCTCAGTGTTTTTGTTGTGCCTAGGCTTGTCGTTCATAAGACCTCCAACTGTCTGGCTCTGCCTAGCATGACCGGTGTGTCATATTCAAACAGGCAATACGCCATCGCGTCGTCTGATGAACTATGAAGCACAAACTGTGCCAATCGCGACACAGGCAACTTTGTCTCATTCAGGTCAGCAGCGGAGACGAAGCCATAGCGAACAAGAGACACATTATCAGAAAAACCTCTGGCATTCTAACGATTCGTCATCCGCTTTCGCAGCCCTTCACCACTGCGTCGAGCCCCCTCAAAAGGTCGAAATCAGACCGGGCTTTTGTGCACAGACGCTGTGTATAGCAGTGCACAACGGCTCGTTGCCTGCAATTTCACGATCAGAAATAAAGAACAACAATGAACAAAATAAAGTTTCACCTCAGTTGAGCAAAAGCCAAACGAAGATTGATGGCTCAAAATCGCTGAAAAGCAGCGCAACCGGGCATTCGAAGCGAAGAATCAGGCAGAAAAAAAAGAGCCGCGACTGGCGGCTCTCAGGAGTTAACAGGGAGGCGTCAAACAGAGTGACAGGAGCCACTCGTCATCCATAAGCTATGGATACTTAGTATTTAAACTGAAGCAGATTAATAAATAGTTAACAGTAAGAAAAAGATTAAGAAATATCCCATTTTGGGTCAACTCTAGCAAAACGGTTTCATATAAAGACTATTGTACAAAGCAATTCAAATAAAATTTACTTAGATCAATTTGCAGATTTACGAAAACTACCATGCAGACTTTGAGGGCATCAATCAACTGGCACAACCTACTCGCCATTGAGACCATTTCCCGCCTCCTGCGAATGGGTTAGAAAAGACCAACAAGTTTGAAGGCCAGCACTCCAAGAAGGAATGTCACCATGTCCAATCCGAACTCCATGAAAGCAGTCCTCGCTCCCGAAGCCGGAGGACCGGAAGCTCTCAAGTTCCTCGAAAGACCCATCCCTGAGCCTTCCGCCCACGAAGTTCTGATCAAGGTGAAAGCCGCCGGCGTCAATCGCCCGGACTGCATCCAGCGCGCAGGCAACTACCCGCCCCCTCCCGGCGCGTCCGACATTCTGGGCCTTGAAGTCGCAGGCGAGATCGTCGCCGTGGGCAGTGACGTCAAGACCGCCAAACCCGGCGACCTGACCACTGCACTCGTCTCGGGCGGCGGTTACGCAGAATACTGCCTTGCGCATAAAGGCAGCCTCCTGCCCGTCCCGGACGGCTGGAGCATGGTCGAGGCCGCAAGCCTGCCTGAAACCTTCATCACCGTTTGGCACAATGTCTTCCAGCGCGGGGGCCTTCAGCCGGGTGAACGCCTGCTCATTCATGGCGGCTCCTCTGGCATCGGCATCACGGCCATCCAGCTCGCCAAGGCCTTTGGCGCGCAGGTCGCGGTCACCGCTGGCAGCGCCGAGAAATGTCAGGCCTGTCTCGATGTGGGCGCCGATCTCGCCATCAATTATCGCGAGCAGGACTTTGTCACCGAACTCAAGACCTGGACCAGCCGCAAGGGTGTCAACGTCATCCTCGACATGGTTGGCGGTGATTACATCTCCAAGAACTACGTGGTCGCAGCCGAGGACGGCCGCATCGTCCAGATCGCTTTCCTTCAGGGCGGCATCGCCGAGGCCGACTTCCGCCGCCTGATGATGAAACGGTTGATCCATACCGGCTCCACCCTTCGCGCCCGGTCCGACGAGATCAAGGCGGCCATCGTTTCGGATCTGAGAGAAAAGGTTTGGCCCCTGCTTGCAAAAGGCGATGTAAAGCCGGTCATCTTCAAGACCTTCCCCTTCGAGGAAGTGGTCAAGGCCCACGAATTGATGGAAAGTTCGGGTCATATCGGCAAGATCATGCTGACCCTCGACTGACGCCCCGCAATCGGCAATCGCATTAAGTGTCTGTTTACGGCGTTCGAAGGAAGTCCGTCATTTTGACTAGAGTCCTACAAATTTGAAATAAATTAGTAAGGCCGATTGGCTTCAATAAGGCTTATCCGATGCCACAAGTGCGCCCGTACCTCCGGCGCACTTTTATACGATGAGCCCGACCGATGCCTGCGATCACCAACTTGCGACGTGCCCTGAACAAAGCCTTCATGTCCCTTGCCGACCGCTCTTCTTCCAAAGCGCGATCCTTTTGCAGGGACGAGTCCGGGGCCATTGCCATCACTTTTGCTGTCGCGCTGATCCCGATCCTGATCATGATCGGGGCCGCCGTCGATTATTCGCGCATCGCACTCAACCGCTCCGAAGCCCAGGACGCTCTCGATGCGGCAACACTGGCTGCGGTCAAGAAGGCAGAAAACCTGACCGATGACGAAGTGCGCACGTTGGTGGAAGACTTCGTCAACGCCAACTTGCCCGACACCGTCAAGATCAACATCGACCTCGTTGAGATCTCCCGTAATCCAAGCAACCTGAAGGTCTGGGCAAGCGGCGAGACCAAAACCACATTCATGCGCATTGCCGGCATCGATACCTCGGAATTCGAAGCAACAAGCAGCGCCATCGCTGGCGACAAGACCGTCGAGATCGCCCTCGTGCTCGACAACTCCGGATCTATGGCAGGCTCGCGCATCACCGCACTGAAGGAAGCCGCAAACTCGCTGGTCGACATTTTGGAGGAAAGCACGGCCGACGCGGAAGATCTCAGCATCGGCATTGTTCCCTTCAACCATCTGGTCCGCATTGATGAAGGCAGTCAGGACGCCTCCTGGCTGGACTGGGATACGAAGTCCTCGGTTCACCGCAACAACCTTCCAACCAGCTCCAACAGGTTCGAACTCTTTGAAACCCTGATCGACCCCTACACCAAAAAGGCAGAGGAATGGGAAGGCTGCATGGAAGCTCGCATGCATCCCTATGACATCAAGGATACAGCGCCGAGCTCGAGCTACAAGGACAGCTATTTCCTGCCCTATTTCTATCCAGATACGCACGAAGATTTTAACAACGAATACAACAGCTACAACAACTATCTGGATTGCGACAGCTCAAGCAGCAAAAAGGGTAAAAAGGGCAGCAGCAACCAGAGCAGTTGCAACAGCTCTGACGATGGCTCCCTGTGGTATCAGTATGGCGAGTATTACGAGCAGACTTTCACCAAAGGATATGGCCCCAACTACAGCTGCTACGTGAATCGGATCCTGCCTCTGACAAGCAACATGACGACGGTACGAAGCAACATCAACAACCTCGGAGCAAGTGGCAACACCAATATTCATCTCGGCACGATCTGGGGCCTGCGCGTCCTGTCGCCACAGCAGCCTTACACTGAAGGTCGCGAATATTCGGACGATGAAAACCTGAAGTTCCTGATCATCATGTCCGACGGTGCGAACACATACGGCAGCGCCTATCAGGCTTACGGTTGGGCTGATGACGGACGCATCGATGGATCATCAAGCACTGTTCGTGAAATGAACACACGGACACTGGAAGCATGCGAAGCGGCAAAGGATGACGGCGTGCACGTCTACACGATCGCCTATGGCAACCTCGATTCCTCCACAACCGAAATGATGGAAGACTGTGCCACCAGTGAGGACAATGCCTACACGCCTCAGAACACCTCGGACATGGTTCAGGTTTTCAAGGACATCGCAGAGGCCCTCACGACAATTCGCCTCACCGAATAGTGACAGGCCGATTTTGCTGGACTAAACCACAGGCTTATTGCCGGAAAAGTCAAAGAAATAGGGCTCATAACCTTTCATGAGCCCTTTTCTTGTTTGCGCCTCGGCATCAATGCAAGTATAGTCCCCCCATTCCCTATCAATTCTTGAGAATCTTGATAAGGCTGATCTGGAGAGGATCCAGGTCGAGCAACAATGAGGATGTACCATGTCGAATGCACCACTGATGCCGAAAGCAACTGCAGTTTGGCTGGTCGATAACACAGCCCTGTCTTTCGATCAGATCGCTGCTTTCTGCAAATTGCATCCATTGGAAGTCAAAGCAATTGCCGATGGCGAAGCTGCTCAGGGCATCAAGGGCCTTGACCCGATCATGACCGGTCAGTTGACCCGGGAAGAGATCGAGAAGGCGCAGAAGGATCCAGCCTACCGGATCAAGCTGGCGCCCCCCAAGGTGATTGTGCCCGAACCCAAACGCCGCGGCCCGCGCTACACGCCTGTGTCCAAGCGTCAGGACCGACCGAACGCCATTCTCTGGCTGATCCGGAACCATCCTGAACTCAAGGACCAGCAGATCGTCCGTCTTGTCGGCACCACAAAGCCGACCATCGAGGCGATTCGCAGCCGCACTCACTGGAACAGCGGACAGCTGACCCCGATGGATCCAGTAACGCTGGGCATCTGCAAGCAGATCGACCTTGACCTCGAAGTCAAGAAATCCGCTGCCGACGCCCCAGCCCGTCCCGAATTTCAGGAAGATCAGACCCTCCTGTCTCCGGAAGAAACCGTCAACCCGGCAGATCCCTTCGGCAACTTCAAGAAAGTCGAAGACCAGGAACCCGACAACGAGAACACCATTCCGGATGCAGCCTCCGTCTTTGCGAACTTCCAGTCCTCCTCCAAGGATGACGACGAGTAAGAACGCCAGAGACTGCGATATCAGACATGAAAAAGGCCGGGTGTTTCACCCGGCCTTTTTTTTTCGCATTCAAGGTGGTCTCAGAGCCGCAAAGACCGATCAGATACCATGCTCCCGCAGAGCCTGTTCGATCTCGTCGAGGATGGCTGGATCGTCAATCGTCGCAGGCATCTTGTAGTCTTCATGGTCCGCAATGGCGCGCATGGTCCCACGCAGGATCTTGCCCGAACGGGTCTTGGGCAGACGGTCAACGGTGACCGCGATCTTGAACGCCGCCACCGGCCCAATCTTCTCGCGAACCAGACCGACGAGTTCCTTCTCGATATCAATCGGCGCCCGGTCGACACCGGACTTCAGCACGACAAAACCGGCCGGCAGCTGTCCCTTGAGCTTGTCGGCGATGCCGATCACGGCGCATTCGGCGACATCCGGATGGGCAGCCAGCACCTCTTCCATCGCGCCGGTCGACAAGCGATGGCCCGCCACGTTGATGATGTCATCGGTCCGCGACATGATATAGAGATAGCCGTTCTCATCCATGTAGCCCGCATCCCCAGTCTGGTAATAGCCAGGGAATTCATCGAGATAGCTCGACTTGAAGCGCTCGTCATTCTGCCACAGTCCCGGCAGGTTGCCCGGTGCCATCGGCAGCTTGATGACGATGTTGCCCATCTCGTTGGCTGCAACCTGATGACCATCGGCCCCGACGATCTGCACGTCATAGCCCGGCATAGCAACGGTCGGCGAGCCATGCACGACAGGCAGCAATTCGATGCCAACCGGGTTGGCGGCAATCGCCCAACCCGTCTCGGTCTGCCACCAATGGTCGATAACCGGTACCTTCAGCATGTCCTCGGCCCACTGCACGGTGTCGGGATCGGCCCGTTCACCTGCGAGGAACAGGGTCTTGAGGCAGGACAGATCATATTTCTTGATGAACTCGCCGTTCGGGTCTTCCTTCTTGATCGCACGAAAGGCAGTCGGAGCCGTGAACAGTGCGGTAATGTTATATTCATTGATCACGCGCCAGAAGGTCCCTGCATCAGGCGTCCCGACGGGCTTACCCTCGAAGATCACTGTAGTCGCACCATAGATCATCGGCGCATAGATGATGTAGGAATGGCCAACCACCCAGCCCACATCGGATGCGGCCCAGAACACCTCACCGGGCTTGATGCCATAGAGATATTCCATACTCCAGTTCAGGGCTACCAGATGCCCGCCGTTGTCACGAATGACGCCCTTGGGCTGACCGGTAGTCCCGGAGGTATAAAGGATATAGAGCGGGTCAGTCGCCGCAATAGAAACGCAAGGCACCTCGCGACCCGTTGCAATGGCGTCGTCAACGGCGGCAGTATAATCAACATCCCGCCCCTCGATAAGCTGGCAACTAAGCTGCGGACGCTGGAAGATCACGCAGGAAGACGGCTTGTGCGTTGCGAGGTTGATCGCCTCATCAAGAAGGGGCTTGTAGGCAATGGTCCGGTTCGGCTCGATGCCGCAGGAAGCGGAAATAATGGCCTTGGGCTTGGCATCATTGAGGCGTGTCGCCAGCTCGTTGGCAGCAAAGCCACCGAACACGACAGAATGAATCGCCCCTATCCGGGCGCAGGCCAGCATGGCAAAGGACGCCTGAGGGATCATCGGCATGTAGATGATCACGCGATCTCCCTTTTCCACGCCCTGATCCAAGAGCACGGCCGCGAGGGCCTCAACCTGTTGCTTGACATCGGAATAGCTGTAACGCGCCTTCGAACCGGTGATCGGGCTGTCGTAGATGATCGCATCCTGTTCGCCACGCCCGCTTTCCACATGGCGATCAACAGCATTGAAGCAGGTGTTGCACTCGGCACCGACAAACCAGCGGCCATAGATCCCCTCATTTGCGTCGAACACCTTGTCGGCATGTTTGAACCAGCTCACCTTTTCGGCAGCCTTGCCCCAGAACCCTTCGGGATCCCGTTTCCACCCCTCGTAGACTTCCCTATACTCACCAGCCATATCTGAGCCTCCCAGCGTAAAAGCAATTTGGCTATGTCTAGCCTGCCACCCTACGTCAGGTCTATTCGGCGAAAGGAGGAAAGGAAGTTGAATTTCTTTGACTTTTGCTCTAGTTAATACGTAATTACCCTGATATCAAACTGCCTTTTTGCAAGGCATCGGCCCGGCACAAAACACCCTTGTCGCAGCTGAAAGCTGCCCCTTAGGTCAACAACAAAAGACCGTGATCGTTTGTCTTTGACTTCCCTGCCGTCAAACGGGTAGACAGGATCTCAAACACCCGCCCAGCGAAGGTCTTCGCATGCTCACCGATCCCATGTTCTATCTGGCAGCCGTTCCTGCCGTCATTCTTGTTGGCCTTTCAAAGGGCGGCTTCGGCGGATCCCTTGGCATGCTGGGCGTGCCGATGATGGCTCTCGTCATCTCTCCGATTCAGGCCGCAGCGATCTTTCTGCCAATTCTTATCTGCATGGATGCCGTGGGTGTTTATTCCTATTGGGGCAAGGCAAACTGGCAGGTCCTGAAGGGCATTCTGCCCTTCGCCATAGTCGGCATCACCTGTGGCTGGCTGCTTGCGGATCACGTGGACGAGGATGTCATCAGGCTGATGGTTGGCCTTGTGGCACTCGCCTTCGTGCTCGACTATATCATCCGGACTTTGCTCAAAAAACAGGTCAGCACCCGCGGACGGGCCTCCGCAATCGTCTGGGGAACAACAGCTGGCTTCACCAGCTTCGTCGCTCACGCAGGCGGCCCACCCTACCAGATCCACACCCTGCCGATGGGCATGCACCGGGTGACCTTTGTCGCAACCTCGGTCTTTTTCTTCGCCACCGTCAACACGATCAAACTGATCCCCTATTTCTTTCTCGGTCAGTTCTCGCCGGAAAATCTCTGGACGACGCTCGTGCTGTTGCCCATCGCTCCCCTTGCCACCATGGCAGGCGTCAAACTGGTGCATGTCATCAGCCAGACGATTTTCTATCGCCTCGCCTACATCAGCATGTTCGTGATCGCCCTCAAGCTTTGCTCTGACAGCCTCCTCGCCCTGATGTGACAGAAGGGCACGCACGCCAGCCCAATTTCCAATTGCAACGCGCTTTTTCCTTCGTAATCATACATCTGGGAAAAGCACTTAGTGATTTTGTGCGAAGGGCCAGCGTGCGCAAGGGGAGTGAGCATGACAGACAATCCGTTTTCGAGCCATCTCGATCCAAACCCGGCCAATTATGTGCCGCTGTCTCCGATCACTTTCCTTGAAAGAGCGGCCCTCATCCACCCCGACCACACGGCCTGGGTCCACGGCAACGCGCGTCAGAGCTACCAAGACTTCTATGCCCGCTGCCGCCAGTTGGCGTCTGCTTTGTCGAAAAGGGGCATAGAGCGGGGAGATGTTGTCTCGGTCATGCTGCCCAACGTTCCCTCGATGCTGGAGATGCATTATGCCGTGCCGATGATCGGTGCTGTCCTACACTGCATCAACACGCGCCTCGACCCACCAGTGATCGCCTTCCAGCTCGAACATGCTGCGACCAGGCTCGTCATCATCGACACCGAATACGCCGGGATCATGAAGGACGCACTGGCTCTCGCGGACGTCGACCCGCTTGTGGTGCAATATTCTGATCCAGAGTTCCCACAGGACGGACCCTGGCTTGGCGAGCTTGAGTATGAAAATCTCGTCGCCGAGGGTGACCCCCAATTCAACTGGCCCGGCCCGCTTGATGAGTGGGACGCCATCGCCCTCAACTACACCTCCGGCACCACCGGCGACCCCAAGGGCGTCGTCTATCATCATCGCGGTGCCTACCTGATGGGCTACGCCAACATCATCTCCGCCAAGCTATCCCACCAGCCGGTCTATTTGTGGACCCTGCCGATGTTCCATTGCAACGGCTGGTGCTTTCCATGGTCTTTGTCGGTGGTCTCAGGCACCCATGTCTGCCTGCGCTCCGTGCGGGCCAAACCGATCTTCGATGCCATCGCCGATGAGGGCGTCACCCACCTCTGCGGCGCACCGATTGTCATGTCGACACTGCTCCATGCCACCGAAGATGACAAACGAGAGTTGCATCACAAGGTCGAATTCATCACTGCAGCCGCCCCACCACCAGAAGCAATTCTGGCTGGCATGGTGGAGGCAGGCTTCCATGTCACCCATGTCTATGGCCTCACCGAGACCTACGGCCCCTCCGTCGTCAATGAATGGAAGGACGAATGGAACGAGCTGACCCCGCACCAGAGCGCAGCAAAGAAAGCACGTCAGGGCGTGCGCTATCCCGCCCTTGAGGGCCTCTCCGTTCGCAACCCCGCCACCATGGAGCCCGTCCCGGAAGATGGCGAGACCATCGGCGAGGTGATGTTCCGCGGCAACATCGTCATGAAGGGCTATTTCAAGAATGAAGGGGCCACCAATCAGGCTTTCTATGACGGCTGGTTCCATTCCGGTGATCTCGCCGTGATGCATCCCGACGGTTATATACAGCTGAGGGACCGCTCCAAGGACATCATTATCTCGGGTGGCGAGAATATTTCCTCCATCGAAGTCGAGGACGCGCTCTACAAGCATCCGGACGTGGAAGCGGCCGCCGTCGTCGCCCGTCCCGATGACAAATGGGGCGAAACCCCTTGCGCCTTTGTCGAACTGACCGAGGGGCATGACACCACCGAGGAAGACCTGATCAACTGGTGCCGTGATCACCTCGCTCACTTCAAGGTGCCCAAGACCATCATCTTCGAAGAATTGCCCAAAACATCAACCGGCAAAATCCAGAAGTTCCTCTTGCGCAAGAAGGCAAAATCCCTCTGAACAGTATGGGCCACTTGATCCCCGCGAAGGTCACTGGCCCTTGTCATTGAGCAATTTCTTGAACCCGCCCCTTATGGCCACTCCAATCAGCTTGGGCACGGCATTCTTCATGGCATGCATGGTCTTGATGTCGATCTTGTGCCTCAGATCAGACGTCTTCTTCGCGATGCTTTTGCCAATCGGCGAGCCATAGAATTCATCAAGCGCCACCAGCTCATCATAGGTAAAGGTATTAACAATATCGCTTTCCAACTCGCCAAAGGCCTTTTGCAATTCCCCAGCCAGCACGCCACTGATCCCGCCCAACATCTTCTTTTCCTGCTCCTCGGTCATCTTGGGAAAGCGCAGACGCAGCATCTTGCCAAAGGGCTCCATCGCCTCGTCGATCATCGCCTGAGCATTCATCGAGTCATACAATTGTTGTGACCACACACGGGCAAGCTCGGCCTTTTCCTCCGCACTCTTGGACAAACAGACTGAAGGTCCCGCAAGGAGGACGAAAAGCGCCACAAGAAGACGTGATACAGAAAGCCACATGGATGAGATCCTCCGCTGCTCACGGACGGCCCACCCAATCACAAGCATGGGCGGCTACCGCCCTTGACCTCAGAGCAGGCATAAACGAGATAGAATAGGAAAATTATCTCAACCAAGAATAGGCTCCCAGAAAAGACCGTTCAATCATTTAGTGTACACAAGGCAACAAAAAAGCCGCGGATCATGCCGCGGCTTCATCAAGTGAGAGTATCAATGGGATCAGTTCACTGTTCGCAAATCGTTGATCTCATCTCTCATCTGCAATTTTCGTCGTTTCATTTGGGCAATGTGTAGGTCGTCTACGGATGGATGGGTAAATGCTTCTTCGATTTCCTTATCCAGTTCGTCGTGTCTGCGCTGCAGTTCCTGGATACGTGAATCTAACGACATATATGCCTCCATGGGGTTTGATACGACACGAGAAGTGTGACACATAAGTAAAAATCTGTCGATAGATTTCGGCATAAACTCCCCTTACCGTATATTAAGTGGAAACAACAAAGTTTTGTCTCAACTTGGCCACTTTGCTTATTCGAATGTTGAAAAATTGATTCGAATAATGTATTGAAATTATTGTTATTTGACAGGTTGGCGGTAAGGCGATGACAGAAGAAGAAGAAACTCAGGTCCGTGCCCAAATGGCACTTCTGAAAACCGAGCATAGCGACCTTGATCTGGCCATTCAGGCGCTGGAAGCACGCCCCGGTGGAAATGCCCTGCCAATACAACGCATGAAGAAGAAAAAACTGCAATTGAAGGACGAAATCCAGCGTCTCGAAAACAGGTTGTTCCCTGACATTATTGCATAATTGTGACAGCCCGAAACGGGACTGATCGAGCAACGCCGCCTTTCCTTGAGGATCAACAGGGTGCCTTGCTGCGGCATCTTATGTCTTGTCCGCAGAACATTTCCTTCTATACTCTGCGCTTCGAAACGGCGGCTCTTTGTCGCAACCTGCATTTAACCCCCACACCTGTGACAAACTGAAGCCGAAGAGGGACCCGATCATGTCGACCAAGGACGCACCCGTCGCAATCATCATGGGCAGTCAGTCCGATTGGCCCACCATGCGCAATGCGGCCGAAATCCTCGACACTCTTGGCGTTGCCTATGACGCGCGGATCATTTCAGCCCATCGCACACCGGACCGGATGGCAGACTTTGCCAAATCTGCCAAGGCAAATGGCTTCAAGGTGATCATCGCTGGCGCGGGGGGCGCTGCCCATCTTCCCGGCATGACCGCCGCCATGACGCCGCTTCCGGTTCTGGGAGTTCCGGTTCAGTCCAAGGCTCTCAATGGTCAGGATTCGCTGCTGTCCATCGTGCAGATGCCTGCGGGCATTCCGGTCGGCACGCTTGCCATCGGCCGGGCCGGTGCCGTCAACGCAGGTCTCATGGCCGCTGCCATTCTCGCGACGACCGATGACGCTCTGGCCGAACGCCTTGATGCATGGCGCAAGGCCCAGTCCGATGCCATCGCCCTTGCGCCAGTCGATGAAGACTGATCCCCCTCTTCCTATTGGCCACATTTGAAGGCCCCAGATTATCAAGACCCAGAAAGTGACGTGACATGCTGCAACCAGGCGATACCATTGGCATTCTCGGAGGTGGCCAGCTCGGCCGCATGATGGCGCTTGCTGCTGCCAAGCTCGGCCTGAAATGCCATGTCTTCTGCCCGGATCCGGACAGCCCGGCCTTTGCTGTAACGGCCTACTCGACCTGCGCCAATTATGAAGATTACAACGCGCTCGAACAGTTCGCCGCTCAGGTCTCCTGCGTCACCTATGAATTCGAGAATATCCCGGCTCCGACCGTCGAGTTTCTCAAAGGTCGCCTGCCGGTCCTTCCGGGTGATCATGTCCTGAAGACATCTCAGGATCGCCTGACAGAGAAGACCTTCTTCCAGTCTATCGGCATCCCCACGGCAGGCTTCGCCGAGGTCAATTCCGCTGAGGAACTCAAGGCCGCCTCCCAAAACCTTGGCCTTCCCGCATTGGTGAAGACCCGGCGCTTTGGCTATGACGGCAAGGGACAGGTCTTCCTCAAACCCGAGAGCGATCTGGATGCCGCATGGGCAACCCTTGGCGATCTTCCGGCGATCCTTGAGGCCTTCGTGCCGTTCGAGCGTGAGATTTCGGTCATCACCGCGCGCAACGCCCAAGGCCAGATGGCGAGCTATGACATCGCCGAGAATGTACATCGCAACCAGATTCTGCACACCACGACGATCCCGGCCAACATTCCGCCCCACATCGCCGAGGAAGCCCGCATGATCGGCGAGAAGGTCGCCAACGCCCTCGACTATGTCGGCGTACTGGCGGTCGAGCTGTTCCTGCTGCCCGAAGGCCATGACCAGCGATTGGTCGCCAACGAAATGGCGCCGCGCGTTCACAATTCCGGTCATTGGACAGAGAGCGCCTGCGCGGTCTCCCAGTTCGAGCAGCACATCCGTGCCGTCGCAGGCTGGCCCTTGGGTGACACTACCCGCCACAGCGATTGTGTCATGACCAATCTGATCGGCGAGGACATCTCCGATTGGCCCAATCTCGCCGCCGAACCAAGAGCGGCTTTCCATTCCTACGGCAAATCGGAGACCCGGGAAGGCCGTAAAATGGGCCATATCAACCGTATTTCTCCCAAGTCCAACGGTTGAAAGCAGATTTTTTGGCACAAATTCGGCAAAAGGGGCGGCTTGCCGGTGGACAATCAACCTGAGGTCTGGTAGAACGCCCACCAAAGTTCGGGCGCTGCTAAGGCGGTGGCCGATTTTTTTATCGAAAATCCAAACATCACGAACTTAGGGAATGACGCGTGCAGGTACTCGTCCGCGATAACAATGTCGACCAAGCCTTGAAGGCGCTGAAAAAGAAACTCCAGCGTGAAGGCGTATTCCGCGAAATGAAAATGCGGAACTTCTACGAAAAGCCATCTGAGAAGAAGGCTCGTGAAAAAGCTGAAGCTGTGCGCCGTGCGCGCAAACTGGCTCGCAAACGCTTGCAGCGTGAAGGTCTGGTTCCTTCCAAAGGTCGCGGTCGCTAAGACCAGCTGACTTTGGTCTTTAGGGACCTTGCTGCCGGCGTGTCCAATGCCGGCCAGATCTATATTTGATGAAAGTTCGGTGATATTTGCTCAGGTCTCCTCGCGAGACCTGAGTTTGTCGTATGCGCGAGTGCCGGAACATGGGCTTAGCCCTGCCTGCAACAGCCACTACGACGGTTAAACCAAGCATTTTCATCAATTGACAGCTCGTCCGGTTCTGGATGAAGTGTCTCGCACAGGAAAAACATGAAATTGGGCAGCCGTTTTCCGATCTGCCAAATTTCTGACAGACTGCTCTGTCTTTTGTGTCATAATCCTGTTCGACGCCCCGGTGGTCGTCTTTCTTTACCTGATGAGGTTTGTTTACATGGTCGGCCCGTTGGTCCAATTGCGCAATTTCCGGCACCTTCTTGCCATCGCGGCTCTCACTGTGGGTCTTGCAGCATGTCAGACCGCAGGCATGAACGGCACCGCCGAGTTCGACAAGAATGCTGGCGCCGCAGACAATATTGCCTCTCTCAATCAGGTGATTGCCCAGAATCCGAACGATGCGAATGCCTACAACATCCGCGGCACGGCTTATGGCCGCTCTGCCCAGTATGATCTCGCCATTCAGGATTTCACCAGAGCGATCTCGCTCAATCCGAATTTCCATCAGGCCTACGCCAACCGCGCGCTGATCTACAAGAAGATCAACAATCCGCAACAGGCACTGGCCGATTATAACCGCTCGATCATGATCAACCCCAGCTACGATATTGCCTTGATTGGTCGTGGCGATCTCTTCCGCACTCAGGGCGACATGGGACGGGCTGTATCGGATTACAATCAGGCAATTGTCGCCAAGACCCGCGACCCGCGCGCCTATTATTATCGCGGCCTGATCTTCCAGCAGCAGCGCAATCACAGTCAGGCAATCGAAGACTTCACCTACGCCCTCAGCCTTGATGCATCGAACTCCGATGCCTTCAACGCCCGTGGCCTGAGCTACCTTGCCCAGAATGACATGAAGGGCGCCTTGGGTGATTTCTCCAACGCCGTGCGTCTGGATCGCGAAAACTATCGCGCATGGGCGAATCAGGGCCTCGCGCTCGAGAAAGAACGGGACTATAGCCGCGCCTATGATTCGTTCCAGCGGGCCAAAATTCTCAATTCCAACTATCAGCCCGCCATCGATGGCATGGACCGCACGCGCAAACTGCGCTACGGCAAGAGCTGATCAGTCAGTCCGGTCAATCGACCCTGCTCAATTGAAAAAGCCAACCGCGACATTGATCACGGTTGGCTTTTTCGTGTCATGATTTGTGCAATCAGCAGATCGCGGCACTCCTAGAGCAGGAAGATTGCCATCAGGATAAGCAGGACGACGAGTCCGGCGATGCCGTATTTGACGAGACCCAGAAACAGATCATAGGTCTTGTTGTGTTCGTCATAATCCATGACGGGATTGAGTTTGTCTGCCATCGGTTCCTCCAGCTTGTGATCGAGGCCCCCAACTAAGGGATTCTTCTGCGACAACATACCGCAGGCAAGCGCTCGGCGCAATTGCTCCTTCCGTCACAGACCCGTCAGGCAGCCTCGCCAAAGGTCGGATCAAAGGCACGGGGCGAATACGGCAACCGCCGACGGGCCGCAAAGACACGCTCGACGCTGAAATCCTCGATCTGCTCGTTGAACATCTCGTAAAAATTGAGCTCTGCTTTCAGATGCAGGAAAACACCGCCCAAGCCCACGGCAGCCCGGTTCATGAAGACGAATTCCCGCGGCACCGTCACTGGCCCAAGGCGCTTGAGTTCCTGTCCGACCCGGAAGGCCTGCTTGCGACCATAGTCCATAGGGCTGATGCCATCGGCAATGGACCGCACGCGGTCGTCCAGCATCGGTCCGTAGATGAATTCGGCCCAGACATTGAGCGCATCGACCAGATCATCACTGAGATTGCTAAAGCCCCATGTCTCATAGGCATGAACAACCTGCTCGCGATTGCCTGCCAGCAGACCGTGATACAGATTGACCACCCCTTGCACGAAGGTTGGCGGGAAGATGCGGATGCAGCCATAGTCAAACAGGTTGATGCCACCGACCCGGCCTTCTTCCTCAAAGACCGTGTAGTTGCCCAGATGCGGATCCCCGTGGATCAGCCCGTGATGGGCAAAGGGATACCACCAGGCATGGAACAGGCATTTGGTCAGATAGTTTCGGTCTTCCTGACTGTGGTCGCGGTAATTAAGCAGCTTGCTGCCATCGAGCCAGCCCATGCTGAGAAGGCGCGGCGTTGAAAGCTCGGCATAGAGCTGTGGCACGCGGATGAAGTCGATACCGCGAAAGATCGTGTGATAGAGATCCATGTGCCAGGCTTCGCGAATATAGTCGAGTTCCTCGCGCACCCGGTCGCCCAGCTCCTTGGCCACTTCCCGATTGTCGATCGCCTTCTGAATGTTGCGGTGAACGGCAAACAGCATGTCGAGCTGCTTGAGATCCGCCTCCACCGCCGAGGCCATATCGGGATATTGCAGCTTGCAGGCAAGCTTCGAGCCATCCTCAAGAAAGGCCTTGTGCACCTGCCCCAGTGAGGCAGCAGCCGATGGCTCATGTTCGAAATTGGCAAAGCGCGACCGCCAGTCCGGCCCCAACTCGGAGCGCATCCGGCGTTTGACAAAGGCCCACCCCATAGGAGGGGCATCGGCCTGCAATTGCGCCAGCTCGGACGAATATTCCGGCGGTACGATATCGGGCACCGTCGCCAGCATTTGCGCGACTTTCATCAAGGGGCCCTTTAGATTGCCAAGCACGCGGGCGAGATCAGCAGCTTCCTTGCTGATATCATCCCCGCCACCACGCCCGAGAAGACGCGTGCCGGCAGCCCGGGCGACAAAGCCGCCCATGCCCGCATTGACGCGGGCATAGCGTTTCATCCGGCCGCCGAAGCGGTTTTCATCGTCATAGGATTTCGAATTGTCTTCAGAATCCGGGCGATTCGAAGTCTGGTCATCAGCCATGAATTGATACGCTCCACACTTTGCCTGACCCGATCCCTCAGGCGCCTTCGAGCGCCTCCAGTTCGTCGATCAGACCTTCAACAACAGCCAGTCCCTTGGACCAGAAGTCCGGATCCTTCGCATCCAGCCCGAACGGAGCCAGAAGCTCCGAGTGATGCTTGGTGCCGCCCGCGCTCAGCATGTCAAAGTACTTCTGAACGAAGCCCTCGTCGCTGTTCTGGTAGACCGAATAGAGCGAGTTCACCAGACAATCGCCAAAGGCGTAGGCATAGACATAGAAGGGCGAATGGATGAAGTGCGGAATATAGGCCCAATAGGTCTCATATCCCTCACCCAACCGGACCGATGGCCCCAGACTGTATGCTTGTACGCTCATCCAGAGCTCGCAGATCTGATCGGAGGTCAATTCCCCTTCAGCGCGGGCCGTATGAAGCTTGCGCTCAAACAGATAGAAGGCAATCTGGCGCACAACGGTGTTGAGCATGTCTTCGACCTTGCCTGCCAGCATGGAGCGGCGCTCTTCGACCGAACGGGTCTTGGCAAGAAGGGAGCGGAAGGTCAGCATTTCGCCAAACACACTGGCGGTCTCGGCAAGGGTCAGCGGCGTCGGAGCCATCAGGGCACCCTGCTTACCGGCCAGAACCTGATGCACCCCATGGCCCAGTTCGTGCGCTAACGTCATCACATCGCGCGGCTTGCCCATATAGTTGAGCAGCACATAGGGGTGAACGCTCGGCACCGTCGGATGGGCAAAGGCCCCCGGCGACTTTCCGTCACGAATGGCCGCGTCGATCCAGCCCTTGGAGAAGAACTGCTCGGAAATATCGGCCATCTCGGGCGCAAAGCCGGCATAGGCATCCTGCACGATCTGCTTGGCTTCGGGCCACTCAATGGTGCGGGTTGGAACCTTGGGCAACGGCGCATTGCGATCCCAATGATCAAGCGCGTCCTTCTCGAACCATTTCGCCTTCAGGGCATAATAGCGATGGGATAGACGCGGATAGGCCTCCTGCACCGCTTCGACCAATGCATCGACCACTTCGCGCTCGACACGGTTGGCAAGATGGCGGCTGTCGGCCACATCCTCAAAGCCGCGCCAGCTGTCAGAGATTGATTTGTCCTTGGCCAGCACGTTGGAAATCAGCGAGAAGGTCGAAATGTTCGACTTGAAAGTCTTGGCCAACGCGTCAGCGGCGGCCTTGCGTTTGGCCTCGTCCGTATCGGTCAGATAGTTGAGGGTCTTCTCGATCGGCAGTTCTTCGGTCTTGCTGTCAATCTCTACCGAGAAACGCAGACCAGCCATGGTCTCGTTGAACAGACGGTTCCAAGCCATCGCTCCGGTCACGGACTTCTCGTAGAAGAGTTTTTCCAACTCATCAGCGAGCTGATAGGGCTTTTCCTTGCGCAGGTCATCAAGCCATGGCTTGAAGTGCGCAAGCGCTGCGCTGCCCTCGATGGCACCGTCGAGCACCGCATCGGGAATGCGGTTGAGTTCCAGCTCGAAGAACAGCATCTGGGTGGAAATGGTCGTCAGCCGATCCTGAGCATCTCCATAGAATTTCGCCCGCGCCGGATCGGTCGTATTGCCGTTATACATCAGCCCTGCAAAACTGATCAGCTTGCCCATACGCTCCTGCACCGCTTCATAGAGTTTCAGCGCCTCGGCAAGGGGATCTCCGCCCTTCTCGCTGAGCATCGCCTCTAGCTTGCCCTGATAGGCAGCAGCAAAGTCGGCAGCTTCGGTTTTGCACGCGGCAAAATCGGCCTCGATCGCGGGATCATCAAGCCCCTTGTACAGATCGCTCAAATCCCACTCGGGCAGCCCGTCAAGCGATGCACCAGAGCCGGCCTCGGCGGTCGCAAAGGAGAGTAAGGAGAAGGGGTCTGGCGAAGCGAACAGAGAGCGTGCTGTAAACATCAAATCTTTCCGGCAAATAATTGCGTGATCAGGTTACGGTTTGAAGGCTGACACCGGCTGATATCAACCAGCAAGTGGCGTCAACGAATGGGAGAGCGGTCCGGTCAAACCCGGCACCCTCGATTAAGATAGGTATTCATGCTGAGATCTGCAAACACCTCTTGCTCTACCATAGGACCAGCCTTCGTTGTTTGCCCAGACAGATCAAGCCCGAATGGGCGTGAGAGAAGGCGCGAATTCACACAATTTTTCGCATCGTCAAAAGCGACAATTAAGCTCGTGTTAACCGCTGACACGCATCTTGGGTCAAAATGACACAGATTCGCCCGCTTTCACGCGTTTACTCCGAAACGGGCGAGTATTCAGTAATCCGGGCGAGTGGTGAGCAAAACGCCAGCCCTTCCTCGGACCAGTCTCGGAACGATCATGACCGAAACCATTCTGATTGTTGATGACGATCCGGTGCAGCGCCGTCTTCTCGAAGCGATTGTCGAGAAGAGTGGCTTCGCGTCGGTGAGTGCGGAAAATGGGGAACACGCTCTCGATGTCCTCAAACAGCACCCCGCCACCAAATTCGATCTGATTATCCTCGATCTGGTCATGCCCAATCTTGATGGCATGGGCGTTTTGCAGGCTTTGCAGAAAACCGACATCAAGGCGCCAGTCATCGTTCAGACGGCCCACGCAGGTATCGACACCGCCGTCAATGCCATGCGCGCCGGAGCTTTCGACTTTGTCATCAAACCGGTTTCCCCCGAGCGTCTTCAGGTGGCCATGCGCAATGCGCTGAAGGTCAATGCCCTCGAAGAGGAAATCACCCGCATTCGTTCCAAGAGCGAAGGCAATTACAGCTTCAAGCACATCATTTCCTCCAGCGAAGCCATGGGACGTGTGCTCAATCTGGGCCAGCGGGCAGCAAAATCCCACATCCCCATTCTCATCGAGGGGGAATCCGGCGTCGGCAAGGAACTGATCGCCAAGGCCATTCAGAATGCCTCCGACCGGTCGGCAAAACCCTTTGTGACCGTGAACTGCGGAGCCATCCCGGACAATCTCGTCGAGAGCATCCTGTTCGGCCACGAGAAAGGCGCCTTCACCGGAGCAAACGAGAAGCACACCGGCAAGTTCGTAGAGGCCAATGGTGGCACGCTGTTTCTCGATGAAGTGGGAGAACTGCCGCTCGAAACACAGGTGAAACTGCTGCGCGCCCTGCAGGAAGGCGAGATAGATCCGGTCGGCTCACCCAAGCCCGTCAAGGTCGATTTCCGTCTGATCTCGGCCACCAACAAGGATCTCATCCAGTTGGTCAAGGATGGCAAGTTCCGTGAGGACCTCTATTATCGCCTCAATGTCTTCCCCATCCGCATGCCCCCCTTACGAGACCGCAAGGATGACATCCCGGCTCTTGCACAGAATTTTCTCACCCGCTTTGCCGCCGAAGAAGGCCGCAAGGGCCTTGGCGGGATCACCGATGAAGCCCTTCACCTGCTGCAGTGCTACGATTGGCCGGGCAACATCCGCCAGTTGGAAAACACTATCTTCCGCGCCGTGGTGCTGTGCGATGGCGACCGGCTCACGGTCGAGGAATTTCCCCAGATTGCCAGCCAGCTCAGCGCCTTCAGTGCACCTATTCTGAAGGCCCGCGCTCCCTTCGAGGCAGGCAGTGCCGAACTTGAGGATCTGGCCCGCTTCGCAAGCGAAGGCCTCGCAGCAACCCAGAACCAGCTGACAACAGGTCTGCCGGGCGAGAATGTTCATCCGCTGCAGGTTCACGATCCGATGCCAAGTGCATCACTGTCAGAACCCTACAGGGTTTCCTCTCCGCAGATGTATGAGCATCACCACCAAAGGCCGCAATCCACAGAGCATCAGGATCCATGGGGCTTCCTGCGTATCCTTGACGACAATGGCAACATCCGGCCATTGGCCGATCTGGAATCTGACATCATCGCCCGCGCCCTCAAACATCACGACTATCGCATGTCCGATGTCGCCCGGCGTCTGGGCATTGGCCGCTCCACTCTGTACCGGAAGCTCAAGGATTACGGTCTGGAGCAGGACACAGATTCCTCACCGGATGACGACGCCAAGGCCTCCTGATCGTTGCAGGACTGCTACACAGAAGACCTGATCTCCTGTTTGTGATTCAATTCCTGTTGCACAAAGCGCCAAATCAGTTTTGTGTGGCCTCCATTCCTTTTCAACCTGAACACAGGATGCGTCATGTCTGCGATGACACTGAAACTTTCGATTGCCTTGATGGCACTGGGACTGGCCGGAGCTGCCACCAGCCCTGTCGGTGCCACCGAAACTGACCAGTCATCGCCCGCCGTTCCTGCCGTGACATTCGCCAAAGCCGAATCGTCCGTGACCCTCATCGGCCAGAAAGCGGAAGCAACGATCGAGAACGAGATCGAAGCGCTTTCGACCATCAACAAGATCCTCGACAAGCTCAATAGCCCGCGTGCGGACGGCATCGACCAACAGGCCGATCAGGATCTGTTCGACGCCGTCGCCGACGCAATCGATGCCATTCCGGGCAGCAAGGATTTCCTCGAAAAGCGGGACAATGCAGCGCTCGTGTCCTTCTACACGGACCGCAACTTCCGCACCGCATGGTTCGTCAATGGCGAGATGACCGCCTCGGCCCGCAAGCTGGCCTTTGCGCTATCCCGCGCCGACATCGACGGTCTTGATCCCGCAGACTTCGTCACGCCGTCCCTGTCCATTTCGCGCGCCTCCGGCTCCAGTCCGTCCGAGATCGCAGAAGCGGATATCGAGCTTTCCCGGGCCGTCACCCGCTACACCCGTCAGGCCTATGCGGGCCGTGTCGATCCGCGCATCTTTTCCAAAAAGGTCATGACGATCAAGCCGCACTACCCGGATTCGATCGAAGCCTTGAAGAAAATCGTCCGTGCCGACAATCCGCGCACCATCATGCGCAGCTACAATCCGGACCATCGCGGCTTCGTCGCCCTGCGCAAGGAATATAATCGCCTGCGCCTTGCCAAGTCGGACAGCTCCACACCGTCCGTGCCGGAAGGCAAAAGCATGAAGGTCGGCATGCGCGATACCCGCGTCGTCCTCTTGCGCCGTAAGCTTGGTCTGGCCGTACCGCAACAGGACGCCGATCTCTACAGCAAGGAAGTCTCCGATAAGGTGGAGAAATTTCAGGCTGACAACGGCCTGATCGCCGACGGCATTGCCGGCAAGGCGACCCTAGCCGTGCTCAACAAGAATCCGGAAGACCTGATCCCGGACATCATCGCCAACATGGAACGCTGGCGCTGGCTGCCCCGTGACCTCGGTGCCTTCCACATCATGGTCAACATTCCGAGCTTCCATCTGGAAGTCACGCGCAACGACAAGATCATTCACGAAACCCGCGTGGTGGTCGGCAAGGCCCAGCACAAGACGCCGCTCTTCTCTGATGAGATGGAATATGTCGTCGTCAATCCCTACTGGAACGTGCCCAATTCCATCGCAGCAAACGAGCTGTTGCCAAAGATCAAGTCGGATCCGGGCTCCTTCTTCTCCAGCACGAACTATCAGGTTCTGGCCAGTGTGAAGGGACGCACGCAGGTGGTAGACCCCGCCAAGCTTGACTGGGAAAAGGTCGAGCCGGGCATGGTTCGTCTGCGCCAGACGCCGGGCACCCGCAACGCTCTTGGTGACGTCAAATTCCTGTTCCCCAATCAGCATTCCGTCTATTTGCACGACACCCCGTCGCGCAGCCTGTTCAATCGCGATTATCGGGCCTTCAGCCACGGCTGCGTCCGCGTCCAGAACCCGATGGATTTTGCCGACGTAATCCTGCGCCAGACCGAAAACTGGGGCTCGGACCGTCTCAAGAAGATGATCGGCGGCGACGAGAAGTGGGTTACCCTGAGCAAGAAGATTCCGGTCCATCTCGCCTACTTCACGACATGGATGTCCGAGAACGGAACCTTGCAGCTGCGCTCCGACATCTACGGCCACAATGCAAAGGTCAAAAAGGCTTTGGGCTTTTAAGATCTTTTCTCAACCTAGAGGCGGAAAGGACGTGTAAAAACACGCCTTTCGCCTTCTTTTCCCCCCATTTGCCACTTATCACGTCTTCAACTGTTGCTGTAACGGTGAAACAAACTTTGCTGTAGCCGAATTATTCTGCTTTCGTTAACCTTATGCAAAGCATAATGGTCTCGAAGATAACGAATAAATCTGCTATTCAGTGAACCACCGCGTAGCAGCCTTGATGAGTTGAAATGCTGTGGTGCCAATGTGAAAAACGGCCCCACAGGTAAAATCATGTCGGATCGCTTTCCGGCAAATGATTGGACGACCAGTGGCCAGACAAGAAGCTCACATGTCCCGGCTTGGCTCTGCATTGCAGACTTGCCACCTTATGCGACGCATCCTTGTCGCAAGTTTGCTCGGCCTCTTTCTCACCGGGCTCGGGACCGGAGTCCCTTTTGTGACCAATGAGGCCCATGCCTCGTCCCGTTCACTGTCGCTCTACAATACCCACACGAAAGAAAAAGCCACCATCGTCTACAAGCGCGATGGCAGGTTCGATGCGGACGGATTGCGCAAGCTGAACCGGTTCCTGCGCGATTGGCGGCGCAACGAAAGCACCACCATGGATCCGGCGCTGTTCGATCTGATCTGGCAGGTAGTGCAGGAAACCGGCGCCAAAAAGCCCATTCATGTGGTCTCGGGCTATCGCTCCCCGGCAACCAACAACATGCTGCGCAGCCGCAGCCGTGGCGTGGCCAAGAAAAGCCGCCACATGCGCGGCCAAGCCATGGACTTCTATCTCCCCGGCGTTCCGCTGGCGAGCATCCGCAAGGTCGGACTGCTCATGCAGTCGGGCGGCGTTGGCTATTATCCAACATCCGGCTCCCCCTTCGTTCATATCGACACGGGCACCGTCCGCCACTGGCCCCGCATGACCCGCAAGCAGCTGGTCAAGGTCTTCCCGAACGGCAACACGGTGCATGTGCCGAGCGACGGCAAGCCTTTGAAAGGCTACAAACAGGCCAAGACCATGGTCGCACGGCACAAGGCCGAAATGGTTCGCGATGCGAAAAACGCCAGCCGTTTCAGTCAGGTCGCAAGGGCCGCTCCGAGCAGAAACACCAGCCCGCTGGCACTGGCAAAGCTTGACAATGCCGAGCCTGAGGAAAGCAATTCATTGCTCTCCTCACTGCTCAACCGTACGCCCAAAGAGCCACCGAGACCGGAATTTTCCGCAACGCAGGCACCTTCGGCACCCGCAGCAGAGGAACCTGGCGAAGGCACGGCCTTCCCCGTGACACTGGCAACCCTGCCACGCAGCCCGGAAAACCGGCCTGATGTTGTTCCTTTCGGCCCGGAACAGCCTGATCTCGTCGCAGATGCCACCGATGAAGCGCTCGAAGACGAAGAGAATGCAAGCCAGACAGCGCAGGCAGACACTTCAGACGCTGTCGAACCCGCCGCCGGGCCTGAGGCTCCCGTTGAGTTGGCGATCCTGCCGCGCGTCAGACCCGAGTTGCAACCTCGTGAAAGCTTCCAGCTGGCAAGTGCAGAGTCTTCCCTTGAGCCCAAAACCCTCGATCAGCTGGCAGCAGAGCGTGCTCTGAAAATACAGCAACAGCAGGATGAGACGACGACCGCCTCCTTCAACGGAGTGGATGTCGCCAACAACAGCGAAATCGGCGCAACGGCTCCGGCCGCCCCCGAAGCTGGCCGCTTCGTGCTGGCATCCCTGCCCGTGGCGCAGAATGCGATCCCGACCAAGGACTACACTTCTGCCCTGCCCGAGGCAAAACCTCAACCCGCCAAGCCGGCAGAGAACACGGCAACTGCGCTTGAAACCGTGCAGAAAGAAACGGCTGAACAAGTTCTGGCACGCATGACCGAACAGACGAGTGGCGCGGCCCGGGGCGAGCCGTCCAGCCGCTTTGCCTATGCCTCTGCGGACAAGACATTCCTTGCCTCGCTGCCCTCCAACGCACCACGCCGCGACACCGCAAAAAATGACCGGACCCAGATGGCAAGCCTGTCTTCCGACATCAGTCCTGTCATGAATGCTGATGCCACCACCCTGTCCGCTCTGCCACGCCCTGACCAGAGAACGAGACAACAGGCCAGCACCGTACACCAGCGCGTCATGCAGGGACATGATCAACTGGCAAAACTGACCTTCGCCTATGGCCCGGCGAGCATGTCTCACTTCGTCCATATGAACCAGTCAACCAAGACTGCGACCTTTGCCCGCCTGTCCCGCCCCATTCCGACCAATCTGCGCGCACTCGTGAGCAAGCCCGAGAGCATGATCAGCCAGACCTTCGGGCCCGGAAGCGGAGCATGGGCTGAAGACATCCACTTCACTGGCGCAGCCATCGCCCGCATGAGTGTCAGACGATTCAACTGATAGGAAGGCAAACCGGGACAACCCGGTTGCCGGTCCAATCACAAATAGTCCAAAATCGGAAGTACGCGCTCTAGCGCTGGAAGGTGACGCCCAGCTGTACGCTGTTGGCATGATAGTCGGAATCCGGAACATTGCCAGACCGGCCTTCATGCGTGGCGCTCGCCACAAGCTTGGTGTAGCGGCTGAGGGAATATTCCGCCCGCAACGTGGCGTCATACTCCCAGTCCTTCATTGAAGACCCGCGATAGATATTGCGTGCAAGGCTGCTGTCGAAACCGATAGTAACATTCCGCCTCAAGGCATAGTCGGCACCCAAGCTGACCGTATGGGTCGAGACCGAGTTGGCGGACGTTGCAGTTGAAGTCAGGCTGGTTTCGATACCGCCCGTCAGCGACCAGAGCGAATTGGGTGACCATGTGAGGCTGGCATCAGCAAAAAGGATCGTGTCCTCCTTGCTGCTCTTCTGCTTGGGCTGCCAACTCATGGCACCGACGGAGAATTCACCCGACAGCTTCTCGCGCTCCGTGATGGCAATCCCGAAGGCACCGCGCAGGCTGTCGCCATCCTCGCTGTTGGGACCCTTGTCAAAGATCTTGCGGCTCACTTCCACATCAGCAAACGGCATCACCTGATCCGTTGCCTCAAAGCCGACTCGACCTCCGAGCGTATAGGTCTTGTAATCGCGGGCCGGATCTTCCTCATAATTGGCGCTTTCAACCGAGCCCCTCAATTGGAGCTGGATCAGGCCCGCATCATGATCAATCTGAACACCGCCATTCAGCGTAGTCTCGATCGCAGCCTGCCCACCAGATGTGATCAGCTCGATGCTGCTCGGCTCTTCCATCGTCCGGTCGACACTGCCTGTCAGCGAAACATCGGTCTCGTCGCTGAGCTCAAGGATCAGTTCGCCATCGCCATGTTGCTCATTTTCGGGCTTGCGATCCGGTTGCTGATATCCAGTGAAGCCGAGACTGCCGTTGAGCTCGAGCGAATGCCGGTCCCAATCGGACTCAACTTTGACACTGGTCTCGAGCTTGCCCAAATGCCCCATGTCGCTGCGACTGTCATTGTCGACATTGTCTGTCACCGTGCCAAGGATGCTGAGCGAGGGATAGAGGACAAACGAGCCAGCCCGGATGCCTTCAGGATCATAATCCCCCAGATCGGAGGTCTGGCCGCTCGTCTGCTGCTCGGCCATCGCCCGCTCGGCGGGCAAGGTCGGCACCACGGGATAGTCGGTCGTCGCACTGCGATATCTGGGGTTTGCAGAAGCCGATGCGACAGGCGGCACGATATCAGAGCTGCCGCGCAAAACGGGAAGAATGGAAGCGGAAAAAAGCGACGGATCCACAGGTGCCGTGCCGGTGGTGTCATCGACGGGTGCTGCAGCGGACTGCGCATGGACCGGTGAACCGCCAGACAGCACCGGAAGGGCAATACCAACCATCATGGTGGATGTGAGCAGAAGCCGCATTCAAAAAGCTCCGGTCGCGCGATTGGTGCCCTTCTGGGAGACCTCACCGGTCGAAAGCAAACAAACAGGGGATGGTCATGAGACCGTCGCACGGCTCCGCCATGACCCGGACAAACCTTTCCAGATGGTAAACAGAATTGGTTAACAGAATATTGCCAAACAGAGCAGACAGTGGCGCTCTACAATCTTCTCATGCCGGGACTAAGCCCTTTCTTCGCCGCCTTCTTTGGTGTAGAAGTCGCTCAACCAATCAAAAACAGGCAGGGATGAGATGTCAATGCAATCGGAAAGCGTAAAGCTTTCACCCCTCAGCTCCGCTCAGGCAACAATCGAGAATGAGATCGAGGGACTGAAAGCGTTGAGGGAGGCGCTTGATGGCCCGTTGCGCGAGCCGTTCGAGAAAACCGTTGAGGTGATTCAGGAAGCCCGTGGTCGCCTGATCGTGACGGGCATGGGCAAGAGCGGCCACATCGCTCGCAAGCTGGCCGCAACGCTGGCCTCAACCGGAACACCCGCCTTCTTCGTCCATCCGGGCGAAGCAAGCCATGGTGACCTTGGCATGATCCGCCATATCGATGTGGTTCTGGCCATGTCCTGGTCTGGCGAGACGGCCGAACTGGCCAACATCATCTCCTACACCCGCCGCTTCAAGGTGCCGCTGATCGGCATGACGTCCAATCCCCTGAGCACCCTTGCCCAGCAGTCGGACATCGCGCTGTGTCCCCCGAAGGTCAAGGAAGCCTGCCCTCATGGTCTGGCCCCGACGACCTCGACCACCATGCAGCTCTGCCTTGGTGATGCGCTGGCAATCGCCCTGCTTGAAAGCCACGGCTTCACCGCTTCGGATTTCCGGGTTTTCCATCCCGGCGGCAGCCTTGGCGCCAGCTTGCAGTATGTTCGCGAACTGATGCACAAGGGCTGGTCCATGCCCCTCGCGAAGGAAGACAGCCGCATGAGTGATGTCATCCTCACGATGTCCCAGAAAGGCTTCGGCTGCGTGGGAATTCAGGATGAAGCCGGAACCCTCATCGGCATGGTCACGGACGGTGACTTGCGTCGTCATATTTCCGACGATCTGCTGACGAGACCGGTCAGCGAGATCATGACCCGAAGCCCCAAGACCCTGCGCCCAGACATGCTGGTGCCAACCGCAATCGAGATGCTCAACAGCGCTGCCATTACCGCGATCTTTGTGATCGAGGATGGGCGCCCGGTCGGCATCGTGCACATGCATGATTTCCTGCGCACCGGCGCAGCCTGATCAACACAAATCCAAGCCGGAAAGTGCCGAATTGCTGCACTTTCCGGCTCGCAAATTGCACGTTATCCCTTTGTTAACCCTAACAGAAATTATTTGATTTTTGCGGCTTTGAAGCCTTTTCATTAGCAAACCTTTAGAGCTGTTTTCATAGACTGCCAGAGACAGAATAAGGCGACGGACACAAGATCCGGCTTGAAAACAGGACTTCAGGAATGGATATCGCAACCCTCCTCGGCATGGTGGCAGCCTTCGGCATCGTGCTTGCGGCAATCATGATGGGCGGCACGATCGGCCAGTTCATCGATATTCCGTCCATTTTCATCGTGATTGGCGGTGGTCTGTCCGCAACGCTCATCCGCTTCACCCTCGGCGGGATCTTTGGCGCGATCATCACAGGTGGCAAGGTCGCATTTGGTGGCAAGGGATCAAACCCGCGCGACATGATCGAGAAAATTACCGAGCTCGCAGACGTCGCTCGCAAAAGCGGCCCTCTGGGCCTTGAGAATGTCGACGTCGATGATCCTGTGCTCGCCAAGGGCGTTCAGTTCATCGCCGACGGTTATGAGCCCAACTTCATCCGTGAAAGCATGGAACGGGAGCGCGATCTCTATATCGAGCGCCTGCAGGAAGGCAAACGCTTCTACAAACAGCTCGGCGATGCCGCTCCGGCGTTCGGCATGATTGGGACGCTCGTCGGCCTCGTACAGATGCTTGCAGCCATGGACGATCCGTCCGCTATCGGCCCCGCCATGGCCATCGCTCTTTTGACAACCCTTTACGGTGCTCTTGTTTCCAACGTTATCTGCATCCCCATCGTCGACAAGCTTGACTCCAAGCTGGATGGGGAAGATCTCAACCAGACCCTCATCATCGACGGGATCATGCAGATCCGCGAGAACAAGAGCCCGAACCTGATCCGCGAGATGCTGCTCGCCTATCTGCCTGAGAAAACACGGGCAGAACTGATCGAAGACGCTGCCTGATTGAGCCGCAGCCCGGCATTCGCAGAGACAAGAGGACGCAATGGGCAAGAAAAAACCACAAGGTGGGGGAGGCGCTCCCGATTGGCTGGTGACATTCGCCGACCTTATGTCCCTTCTCGTCTGCTTCTTCGTTCTCATCATTTCCTTCTCCATTCAGGACAATGAGAAGCTACAGGTCGTCGCCGGTTCCATGAAGGACGCGTTCGGTGTGAAACCAGTCATGCGCAAGGCGGGGATGATCGAGATCGAGGGCATGCCAGTCCGCGAGTATGTCAAAGAAGTCGCAGCCGTCGCACAGGAAAACGATTCCGACTATGCCGAGGAACGCCACGACCAGCGCACCAAGCAGGGGCCGGAAGCCAACACCCACGATATCGAGAAGACCGAAATCGAACGGCCACGCATGTTCGCCACCGCAGCCGCTTCTCTGAGGCAGGCCTGGCAGGAACTGCCCGAGATCAACGAAGTGTCGAAACAGATCATCATCGAGGAAGACAAGGACGGCCTGAACATCCAGCTGGTGGATCAGGACGGACGCTCAATGTTTGCGGAAGGCTCGAAATATCCATACGATTTCACCCGCAGGCTGATCGTGCAAATGGCACCGGTCCTTGCAAAAATGCCGAACCGCATCCAGATCACCGGCCACACCACTGCTTCAAATGTCCCGATCAACTCGGGCTACACGGGCTGGGAACTGTCTGCCGACAGGGCCAATGCGGTGCGCTCCATCCTGATGGAATATGGCTTGCCAGCCGACCAGATCTTTTCCGTGCAAGGCAAGGCAGACACCGATCCCCTCTTCCCGAACGACCCGTATCTCGCGGCCAACCGCCGCATATCGATTTTGCTGATGGCCGAAGCGCCGCCATTGCCTGCGACCCATCAGCCCTGATGATCTAACAAAAAAGAGAAGCGTCAAACAAAAAAGCCGGCTTGCAGCCGGCTTTTCCTGTATGGAGCTGTCGCGATCAGGCCGAGGCCGGGTCCACCGGACGGACCTTGAGCATGGTGCCTTCACCGCCAATCACTTCAACCTCGCTACCCGCAGGGCAGTCAGGGCCCGTTACGCGCCAATAGCTGTCACGCACCTTTAGGCGCCCCTGTCCATGCTCAATGGGCTGATCGAGATAGAAGGTCTGTCCGATGAGCGCGAGGGTACGCTCATTGAGCAGGGGCTTGTCGGTGGTCGTCTTGGCCATGCGGCTGACAACCACCCGCCCGATGATCACAGAAATCAGCGACAGCACGGCAAACAGAATGAAGGCATTCTGCCAGCCCAGATCAACGACAAAGCTCACCCCACCCACGATCAGGGCGGCAATCCCGAACCAGAGGAACATTGTCCCCGGAGCCACCAGTTCCAGAACCAGCAGAACAAGTCCGAGGATCAACCAGGCCCAGGGCCCCAAATCAACAAAATACGACTGGATCATTGGCTTTTCTTTCTCGCAGAGCCTTAGCGGTTATCGCCCGAGTCAGGAACACGCCCGCCACGAATGGCCGGGGCATCCTTGCCAAAGACTTCCTTGCTGATCTCACCAATACCGCCGAGCGCTCCGAGAATGGAGGTTGCCTCGATCGGCAGCATCAGAACTTTTTGGTTCGGCGATTTGATCACCTCGCCCAGTGTTTCGACATATTGCTTGGCGATGAAATAGTTGATCGCCTGCATGTTTCCCTCGGCGATGGCCTTGCTGACCATCTCGGTTGCCTTCGCATCAGCTTCCCCGGTTCTCTCCCGCGCCTCGGCTTCAAGGAAGGCCGCCTGCCTGGCCCCTTCGGCTTCCAGAATGAGGGACTGCTTTTCGCCTTCTGCTCTGAGGATTTCGGACTGCCGAGCCCCTTCGGCCTCCAGAATGGCTGCACGTTTCTCACGTTCTGCCTTCATCTGGCGCCCCATCGCATCAACAAGATCCCGTGGCGGATTGATATCCTTGATCTCGATACGCGAAATCTTGACCCCCCACGGCGCTGCTGCAGCATCAACCACATGCAACAGACGGGAGTTGATCTCATCGCGGTTGGACAACAGCTCATCAAGATCCATCGAGCCCATCACCGTACGGATGTTGGTCATGGTCAGGTTGAGCAGAGCCAATTCCAGATTGCTGACCTCATAGGCGGCATCCGCAGCATTCATCACCTGATAGAAGGCCACACCATCGGACGTGATGGTGGCGTTGTCGCGCGTGATCACTTCTTGAGACGGCACATCGAGCACCTGCTCCATCATGATCATGCGTGCGCCGATCCGGTCGATGAAGGGCACGATAAGAGAAAGCCCCGGCTTCAGCGTTCTGGTATAGGCACCGAACCGTTCGACCGTGAAATTATACCCCTGAGGAACGGTCTTGATGCCCGCCAGCAGGATGAGAATGAACAAAACCACCACGACGATGGCGACGATATCAAAACCCAGAATATCCATTTGAAATTACTCCGTATGTCATCCGTTCGGCGACAATAGCGCGGTTGGCCCAGACCGGTTTGATCCGATCAGGGAAAATCATGATACAGGTGCGAGCCTTTCCTATAAAGCCCTGCCAACACACTCTTATGTATCGACTACATCGCCGTTGGCTCTAGCGAGCAATTGGGACATCCCCATGGCTGGATGGAAAATTCGTGTCGCAACGTCACGCATTCAGAAACATTGAGAAAAATCAGTGATCCAACTTACATGTTTTTTAACAGCCCCGAGCAATAATGGCGGGGACAGTGCCTAAAAAGCACATTGGATATCAGCGTTGTGGGGGCCACTGATGTCACAGACACTCAGCAATGGCGTGGCTGTTCTGGTTGATCAGAACGCTTTTCACCAAAAAATACTGCGTAACCTGCTCAGATCGACGGGGTTTTCGCGGGTCGTGGAATTCACCGGTTTCGAGGAAGGGCTCGATGAGGCAACACGGACCCGTTCGGACTTTCTGTTTGCCGACTATGATACGGCGCGCAAATCAGAGATCCTGCGCGTCAACGGTGATCTGAGAAAAAGCCATCTGACGAACGGCACCAACCTCATCTTCCTGATGCAGAACCCGACAAGAAAGCGCGTCAAGTCAGCCATCGCCAGTGGAGCCAACTGGGTGATCTCCCGACCATTTTCACCCACCTGCCTCTATGAGCGGATCAATGCGACACTCTATCCTGACAGTGTCGCGGCCTTCGAGACAGAGCGCGAACGGCGCGACGTCAACGTGATTGAACTCACCAGCCCACCGAAAGAAACCGAAGAGCAGCGGATTAAGCGCCTGCTGAAGGAAATGGACGAACTGCTGAAAAACTCGCCCTACTTCGATGTCGATGAATTGTCAGCACCGCAAAAGCCCAAACCCACCACAAATGGGGCAGCCCGCAGGCACAACAGCCGAGATGCGGTGCCCCAACAGAAGCAGTCGAGGGACAAGCGCACATCGGAAGACAACCGCCATTGGGCTGACGAGAACGTCTTCCTGCTCTAGCCCTGCCTCACAATCTTGCCAAGAACTACGTAGAACTCTGGATAACAAATCGAGAGATCACTTTCAGTCTTGCCTTGCCCAATAATATCAACTAATCAAGATATATGGATATTATAGAAGCAACCAGCGCATTCGCCGCACTCAGCCAGACCACACGGCTCGAAGTCTTCCGCCTTCTCATCGAGGCAGGAGAAGACGGGCTTTTGTCCGGCGAAATGGGCGAAATGCTCGACGTCAAGCAGAACACCATGTCCACCAACCTCAACATCCTCTTGCGGGCCGGACTGATCCGCAACGAGCGACAGGGTCGGACCGTACGCTACTTTGCCGACATGCAGGGCATTGGCGGGCTGATCGACTATCTTCTGCAGGATTGTTGCGGTGGAGCACCGGAAAAATGTCTGCCGATCAGAAAGACCATCTGCAAATCGGAACCGGCACTCTGAGACGTCGGCAAGACCAGACCGAGATTGGACCACAAGATGAACATGACGATCTACCACAACCCCGCGTGTGGCACCTCGCGCAACACTCTGGAAATGATCCGCAAGGCCGGCATCGAGCCGACTGTCATCGAGTATCTGAAGACCCCTCCGAGCCGCGAGGAGCTGATCGCTCTCATTGACGCCATGCCCATCAGCACGCGCGACCTTCTGCGCGAGAACGGCACCCCCTTCGAGGAGTTGGGCCTTGATGACCCCAGCCTGACGGACGAGCAGTTGATCGACGCCATGATGGCACATCCGATCCTGATCAACCGGCCGATTGTCGTCAGCGAAAAGGGCACTAACCTGTGCCGACCATCGGAAAAGGTCATGGACCTGCTGCCCGTTGACATCGGCAGCTTCACCAAGGAAGACGGTGAAGTGGTCAAATCGGGCAAGGACGCCTGACCAATGGACTTCACAAAGATTGATGACCTCGGCATCCGCTGGGCCAAGGCGGACCACCTGGCCGATCCGGACCATCTGTGCCCGCTTGATATGATAGCCCTGCTCCCAGAAGGTGATGACGGCCACAAGCCGCGCCTGCTGTTGCTTTATGGCTCCCTGCGCAAACGGTCCTTCTCCCGGCTTGTCGCCGAGGAAGCCGCACGCCTGCTGACCTTCATGGGGGCCGAATGCCGCCTGTTCAACCCTTCAGGACTGCCACTGCCCGATGATGCAGAGGCAGATCACCCCAAGGTGCAGGAGCTGCGTGCCTTGAGCACCTGGGCCGAGGGCATGGTCTGGGTGTCACCTGAACGGCACGGCGCCATGACAGGCATCATGAAGGCTCAGATCGACTGGATTCCCCTGTCGCTGGGCGCAGTCCGCCCGACGCAGGGCAAGACACTGGCTCTGATGCAGGTGGAAGGCGGCTCCCAGAGCTTCAACGCGGTCAACCAGATGCGCATTCTGGGGCGCTGGATGCGCATGATCACCATTCCGAACCAATCCTCGATCGCCAAGGCCTTCACTGAGTTCGGTGACGATGACCGCATCCGGCCTTCACCCTATTACATGCGCATTGTCGATGTGTGCGAGGAGCTGATGAAGTTCACGCTTCTGACACGCGGCCGCTCCGACTATCTGGTCGATCGTTATTCCGAGCGGGTCGAGACAGGCCAACAGCTGATTGACCGGGTGAATTTGAAAAAGATCTGAAGATTTCTGCGCGTCCCCCGCAGGGATGGTCTGTTCGAGGTGGGCAACTGGCAGACCCAAAACCAAGAGCATCTGAAGATGCCTTGAAGACAAATCCCTCTGATCCGTCGGAGGCACCAACCGAACCTCCGCGCTCTTTTGATCCTGGATTGCTAGCCCCAGATCAGCGCAATCGCTCCGGTTTCGTCCAACTAAAAAGCCGGGCCAATTGGCCCGGCTTTTCTTGTTTCTAACTGTAGATGACGCTCGGCAGCCACGTGGCAAGACTTGGCAGATACCACAGGAGCAGCAGGGCAAAAATCTGAATGAAGACAAACGGAATGATGCCTCGATAGATCTGACCCGTCCGCACTTCCGGAGGTGCCACACCGCGCAAATAGAACAGCGCAAACCCGAACGGCGGCGTAAGGAACGATGTCTGAAGGTTGACGGCCATCATAATCCCCAGCCAGACCGGGCTCATCGGCTCGCCATTGGGCATTTCCAGCTGCAACAGAACCGGTGCTACCATCGGCACGACAACGAACACGATCTCGAGGAAATCGAGGAAGAAGCCGAGCAGGAACATCAGCAGCATGACGGCGATGATCGCCCCGACAGCCCCTCCGGGGATATCCTTGAGCGCAGCATGGATCATTTCCTCGCCACCAAGCCCCCTGAAGACGAGCGAGAAGAGCGAAGCACCGATAACGATCACAAACACCATCGAGGTGACCTGCGTGGTCCCCTGCATCACGGCGATCAGGGTGCCGGCACGATAGACACGCAGCAGGGCAGACAAAATGCCCCAAGTCAGAATCACCAGACACAGCGCAGCGGCATAGATGGCAATCATGTCCCCTTGCGGGATGTCATCACGAGCAACGCGTAGATCGACATAGGCGGTCAAGACGAGAAGGAAGATCAGCGCAGCAGCAGCCAGAAGAATAGGCCAATTGTGAGTATCCCCAAGCCGGTAACCTGCCAGCAGAACAGCACCAACGGCACCGACGGCCGCAGCCTCTGTCGGCGTCGCGACACCACCCAAGATGGAGCCCAGAACGGCAAGGATCAAGAGGATCGGCGGCAACAGGGCATGAATGACCTCTTCCATCGTCACGCCCGGATTGTCTTCCTTCGGAATGGAAGGAGCGGCGCTCGGATTGATGATCGCGATCACCACCTGATAAAGAATGTAAAAGCCAACCAGCATCAGGCCAGGCAACAGCGCACCTGCAAAAAGGTCGCCCACAGAAATGGTCTCGGGCGAGAAGATGCCCATGTCGAGCTGTGCCTTCTGATAGGCATTCGAAAGCTGATCGCCCAGAATGACAAGCACGATGGAAGGCGGAATGATCTGACCCAGCGTCCCGGCCGCAGCAATCGAGCCGCAGGCCAGCTCGGACGAGTAGCCACGCTTGAGCATCGTCGGCAGAGACAGAAGCCCCATCGTCACGACGGTCGCACCGACAATCCCGGTCGAGGCGGCCAGCAGCGCCCCCACGATGGACACGGCAATCCCCAGACCACCATGCACGGAGCCGAGCATCCGGCCCATGGTGTCGAGCAGTTCCTCGGCAACTTTGGACCGCTCCAGCATCACGCCCATGAAGATGAACAGCGGCACTGCGATCAGTACCTCGTTGGTCATGGTGCCGAAGATGCGCTGCGGGAATGCCGACAGGAAGGTCATGTCAAACGCACCGACAAGCCATCCGAGAACGGCAAAGATAAGCGCAACGCCAGCAAGCGTGAAGGCCACGGGGAAGCCCAACATCAAAACGACGCAGGCAACCGCGAACATGGTCAGATCAAGTGAGTGTGCAATGAATTCCATCAGAAGCCTCCGCTCGTCTGCTGCGTGCGGTCAAGCTCGACCTCATCACCCTGCATCGCATACCAGGAGCGAACCATGATGACGAACCCCTGCAGGCCCATTTGAATGGCAAAACCGATGATGGCGCTCTTGAGCAGGAAGCGTGCCTGAATACCTGAGGTTTCCTGACTGCCTTCAAGGATCGCCCAGCTGTTGGACACATACCCCCAAGAGACGTAGACGATCAGGATACAGACAGGGATCAGCAGGAACAGGGAGCCGAAAAAGTTGATCTTGGCTTTCGTGCGGGGCGCGGCTTCGCGATAGAAGATATCAACGCGCACATGCCCATCCATGGAAAGCGTATAGGCCGATGCCAGCATAAAGAGGAAGGCATGCAGATAGACGATCAATTCCTGCATCCAGATGGAGCCGACGCCAAAGACATAGCGCATCAAGACGATCGCGAATTGAATGAAAACGATGACGAGAGCGAACCAGGCAAGGCTCTTGCCTGTCGCAACGTTGACCCGATCGATCAGGTCCGCGAGTGCGCGCATAAAAATTCTCCTGTCTTGTCGCGCTAAAACGCTCCCACTCCTGCCACCAGGAACGCTGTCGCAATTTTACGCCAAAGGCATAGGCGGTCAGGCAACATGTTGCAAGCGTTCAGCACGGATTGCGGAGAAAAATTGCTATTTTTGGGGGACAGTTCAGACATTTTATAAAAGAAGCCTCCACCCGGCAAAACCGGGAGGAGGCAAAAGTACGGATAGTCCTGCAAAAGACTTACAGAAGACAGGTCGTGTTAACCCAGAGCCTTGCCGCGTTTGACGGTGAAGGTCTGTTCTGCAATGCGGTTCCAGCCACCAACTTCCTCGCGGACCTTAAGATAGCTCTCGTAGATGCGTTTGGAAATGTCGTCGTCCTGAGCAACTTCCTTGGCAACTTCTTCGGCCACGGTGAAGATGGCCTGGAACACTTCATCCGGGAACGGCTTCAGGGTCACATTGTGCTTGGTGAGCAGCGTATTCAGAGCGGCACCGTTGCGGGCGTTGAACTCGGAATAGGACAGGTTGTTCTCAGCAAGGGCAGCGCGCTTGAAGAGTTCCTGATCCGCCGGAGACAGGCTGTTGTACAGATCCAGGTTGATGCCCAGCGACGTGCTGCCGCTCGGCTCATGGAAGCCCGGATAATAGTAGAATTTGGCAACCTTGAAGAAGCCGAGAGCCAGATCGTTCCACGGGCCGACGAACTCGGTCGCATCAATCGCACCGGACTGCAGAGAAGCAAAGATCTCGCCACCCGGCAGGTTGATCGCGGTCGCACCGAGGCGACGCAGAATTTCACCGCCAAGACCCGGCATGCGGATCTTCAGACCTTTTAGGTCTTCAGGAGAGTTGATTTCCTTGTTGAACCAGCCGCCCATCTGGGCGCCCGTGTTACCGGCAAGGAACGGCTTGATCTTGAAGCCTGCAAGCAGTTCGTCCCACAATTCCTGTCCACCCAGATGGTTGATCCAGGCGTCGGTTTCGTTAGCGGTCAGGCCCATCGGAACCGAGGTGAAGAAGTTCAGAGCCTTGTGTTTGCCCTGAAAATAATAGTCAGAGGCATGATAGAGGTCTGCAGTGCCGCTTGAAACAGCATCAAAGGCTTCAAAGGCAGGAACCAGTTCACCAGCGGCATAGAGCTTAACCGTCAGTCGACCATCGGTCATTGTCGTGATGCTGTCGGCAAGACGCTGAGCGGTCGTGCCGAGGCCGGGGAAATTTTTAGGCCAACTCGTGACCATTTTCAGTGTACGCTTGTTTTGAGCGATCGCAGGGGCTGCCAGAGTGGTCGCGGCGGCAGCGCCGGACGCAAGGGTAGCTTTTTTCAGAAAGGAGCGACGATCCATCTTCTTCCTCCACAAACTTTTCGTTGTCTGATTGAATACCGTTTGGGTCGGTTCTATTACTTCATGAGACCTTCTGGACGACGACAGATCAAAACACCAGCCTTTTCAGCAAAAAAGCCTGAAAAGCATCATCCAAAGGCGCAGCATGAGCAGGATACGATCACAAAACGCCAGCAATTCCAACGGAAAATTACCTTTTAAACTGAAAATCTTGCTGATTGCTGTTGTACCCATTATCAGCGTCTCCCTTCTTACGGGATGGCTCATCCGTATTGGTACCAATAGGTTGTTGGAAACAGAAGCGCAGCTGATCGAGCAGCGCATCACCGAGTTCCACCAGAAGGAGTTGAAGAACTATATCTCCCTCGCCATTTCAGCCATCGAGTTTGACTATGAGAACGAACCGGGAGGTCGCGACAAGGCACAGGCCCGTGCACGCGAAATTCTCAAGGCCCTGAATTATGCCGATGATGGCTATTTCTTTGCAACCGATCGCGACGGTACAACACTCGTCAACCGATGGTCATCCCGCAACGGGAACACCAACTACTGGAACACTCAAGATGCGACCGGATCCTTCTTCGTTCAGGAACTGATGAAGAAGGCCCGCGACGGTGGTGGCTTCCATACCTATCAATGGGAAAAGCCCTCCACAAAGACCCCGACCCTCAAAATGAGTTACGCGACATTCCTGCCCAAATGGGGCTGGATGCTGGGAACCGGTGTCTATCTCGATGATCTGGAAGAGCAGATCAGGATCTACGAAGCGGACATGCGTCGGGAAACCCGCAAGGCCGAGACGATCCTCTTCATGGTCGCGCTGTTCACGGTGGTGCTTGCGGCCGTTGCCATCGCAGCCGTCCACTACAGCGAGCACAAGATGGCGGACATGCGTCTCAAGGCCCTGACGCGGCGCATTGTCGACATTCAGGAGGAAGAGCGCAAGCGCGTTTCCAACGACCTCCACGATGGTATCAACCAGCTACTTGTCAGCATCCGGCACCGTCTTGAGCTTGCCATCGACCAGTTCGGCAACACGGACAAGGTCCTGCCGCTGCTCCACAAGTGCCTGTCGATCCTCGACACGTCGATCTCCGACGTGCGGCGCATTTCAAAGGCCCTTCACCCGTCAGCCCTCGACAACATCGGCCTGTCCGTCGCCATTCGCGAACTGGGGCATGATTTTCAGGACAGCACCTCCACCAAGACCCGCGTGCTCGTCACGCCCATCGACGACCGCCTGTCAGATCGCGCCAAGATCGCACTCTACAGAGTGACGCAAGAAGCCCTGACCAACATTGCCCGACACGCCAATGCGAAAGAGGTGGAGATCGAGTTGGGATATAATGACGATAAACATACGGTCTTTCTCAGGATCTCCGATGACGGCGAGGGAATAAAAAATCCCGAACTGATGACGAAGAGCGGCGGGCTGGGGCTGAGAAACATGCTCGAACGCATCGATGCGCAAGGCGGGGAGCTGGACTTCCGGAGCGGCGTTCTGGGTGGGTTGGAACTTATGGCTGTTGTTCCTCAGGAATAAACCAGTCGTTTAGCATACGACTCATAATTTTTTGTCAGCATTGTCTTTAAACGAATTCTCAATACAACATATACAAAGCAGAGTAGAATAATACTCGACTCACCTAACGGAATGACGCTTGCCCCGGCACCCACCAGTACATCTTGGATAATTGATGTTTCCCGGGCCATACGCCACTGAAAAGACAAAATCGGCTTGATAGGTTGCTCCAATGAATAACGCTGTTACAGAAAAAAAGTTGAGCATCGTAATTGCTGACGATCACGCACTCGTTCGCGATGGAATTCGCGCGCGGCTGGAGTTTCAGGACAATCTGGTCATAGTTGGTGAAGCGGGTGACGGGCTGGAAGCCGTGGAAGTGACCCGGCTCCACAAACCGGACATCGTCATGCTGGACATCTCGATGCCACGCTGCAACGGTCTGGAAGCGGCCCGCAAGATCCGCGAAGAGAACCGCGAATGCAGGATCCTTTTCCTCTCGATGCATGACAACCCGGAATATATTCAGGCCGCGATCAAGGTCGGCGCGAATGGTTTCCTTCTCAAGGATGTCTCATCGAGTGGCATGGCATCTGCCATTGCCTCTGTCGCCGGTGGTGGCTTCTACTTCTCCAACAATATTTCGCTCGATGCGCTCAACGAGCCGCCGGAGAAAAGCGACGTCAACATCTACAATCTGACCGACCGGGAACTCGATGTTCTCAAAGGCATCGCCGAGGGCAAGGCGAATAAGGAAATCGCCAGCGAACTCGGCATCGGCGTCAGAACCGTGGAAAGCCATCGTCAGCGTATGCGGGAAAAGATCGGCGGCGGCAACGCAGCCCAGCTCACCCACATAGCCATGGAAATGGGCCTGATCGGCCCGACCTCGGGACCACTGTCTTCCAAGTAAAACCGAGCGAAAAGATTACCGTCAACAGGGTCTGGATCTAACATGAGAGAAGGCCAACACGCGTGGGCCTCCTCATCAAATCACTGTCTCGCTCAAAGAAGATTGGCGAGCAGAAGCACCAGACCGAAGCCCGCAACGACCACCCCCGCAGCAACGAGAATGACCACACCAGCCCAGTCGAGAACATGACTGCTGAAGCCTCGTGCAGCAAGGCCTTGGGAGAAGCTGCGGGCATAAACGGCAAACAGCGCCAGACAGGCGATGCTGATGCCGGTGCCCAGCCCCATGGCATAGGCCGACAGGATCCCGGCCCAGAAGACGCCCTGCGACAGGGCAAAAACCAGCACGATCAGCGCCCCCGAACAGGGCCGCAACCCCATCGACAGAACGGCCAACACCATCCCGCGCATCCCCGTTGCTCCGTGGATAACGTCAAGCGTCGGCGCATGGGTATGCCCACAGACGCACTCCCCTTCGACATGATGATGCTCGTGCGCACAGGCACCATGATCGTGATGATACTCATGATGATGATCTTCATGGTGCTCATGATGATGATCGTGGTGAGCGTGGTCATGGTGAAGAACCGGAGCTCCAGACTGTCCGACGAGGGACTTGAGGGACTTCCACGCCCGCCAGAACAACCACAGCCCCAGTGCAACAAACATCGCGTAGGACGCAAGTTCGAGCACCATCGCTGTCTTGGTGATCATCACGGACGTCAGCCGCAGAACAATGGCGGCAATCCCTATCAACAAGACCGCCACACTCGCCTGTACCATGGCAGCAATCAGCGCCATCAGGGCACCCTTGCGGGCCTCGGTTCCACTGGCGAAAAGATAAGTCGTCAGAACGACCTTGCCGTGCCCCGGCCCGGCCGCGTGGAAAGCGCCATAGGCAAAAGACAGAAGAAGCAGCAGACCAAGAGCAGACCAACTGCCCTGAACCAGTTTCACCGCATCCTTGAGCGCATTGTAGAATTCGGCCTGTCGCGCAAGGATCCACCCCTGAATCTCGCCCCAAAGCCCGCCGGTGACCATTGGTCCCGTCGTTTCCGGCAGGCCAACACCAAAGGGTGAAGGAGCCGCCGTCGCCCCTGTGGCGGGGACGGAGACGAGAAGGCCAAGCAGAACGAGGCAACCGGCAATCATGACGATCTGCCGTATCCCTTGCTCGCGACGCGAGGTTATTTGCATGTCAGAAACACCTGATTGGCCATGGTTGCCGTCATCTGCATCAGATCATCGGGCAATTCGCGCTGGTCGGCCGGTATCTGCGCGAGCAATCCCATGGTATCGTCATCCAGCGCTTCGGCCTGCTTGACGGCAACCGAGCATCCCGCTCCGGCATTCGCCAGCGTGATCGGGCTGTCGTTGGCAAAGGAAAAGTCCACAAAGAAACTCGGGTCATAGACGTCAAGAATGACTTCCTTGCTCGCATCGACCTTCGCCTTTGCCGCCTCGAGTACAGGAAGGGTGAAATGCAAGGTCAGCACTCCTTTGTCGAGGGTCAGCCAGTAATCGACGGGTTCGCTGAAAATGGCCTCATCGCTATCCGGAGCTCCCTTCTCGTAAAGATCGGTAAAGAAGGCATATTCGGACAGGGATTCCACATTCACCTGAGCCAGAGGCTGCAATTCCTCGCGCGAATAGGTGCCGTCACCGTCTTCATCGAGCCCCTGTATCGCAAAGGCGCTGAAGGCCTCATCGAAGGTCCAGACATGCTTGACGGCGCTGACAGACATGGCATCCATTACGATTTCGGATTTCACCGACACCCAGACATGCGGATGGGCCATGGCGTCCCCTGCGGTAAACACCGATCCGAGCAGGCATGGCAATAAGAGGGTGCGAATTGGCGCTTTCATGCTGCCTCCATCAACGCGTTGAAACGGCTGAAGGCGCTTCTCCTCGAAGCGCCTTTCTGCTCATCGACGACAGGGTTCTATGCCGCAAGTTCGGCAAGAAGATGTCACAGGACGTGATGGATTGGAACGTCTTTTTGGTTGCGCGACAATAGGCGACGCCTGCTGCCCATTGCGTGTCTAGCTGTGGGATGGATGCTCCAGCTTGACCGTCCAGCGCCTCAAAAGAAGCGCATTGCTAACGACCGACACCGAGCTGAACGCCATGGCAGCCCCAGCCATTGCCGGGTTGAGCAGACCAAAGGCAGCGAGCGGAATTCCGATGACATTGTAGATGAAGGCCCAGAACAGGTTCTGCCAGATCTTGCCATAGGTCTTCTGGGCAATCTCGAGCGCCGCCCCAACGAGCCGGACATCCGGACGCATCAGGGTGATGGCCGCCGCCCCGATGGCCACGTCCGTCCCCGACCCCATGGCGATCCCGAGATCGGCCTTGGCAAGTGCCGGTGCATCATTGAGGCCGTCACCGACCATGGCCACCACTTGCCCGTCTCCTTGCAGGGCTTCAAGCTCCTTGAGCTTGTTGGCAGGAGAGACACCGCCCTTGACCGCATCAAGGCCGAGCACCTCGCCCACACGCGCCACCGTCTGGGGAGCATCGCCACTCAAGAGCATGGTCTTCAGACCCCTCTCCCGCAACTTGGCAACAGCGGACTTTGATTCGATGCGCACTTCATCACGGAAACCGATAAGAGCGACAAGTTGACCAGCTCTAGCAACCGCAGAGAGAGAAAGACCCTCCGCTTCCATGCGATCCCGGGCTTCGGCAACAGCCTCAACCTCGATACCGTTGCGGCTGAGGAAGGCGATGGTCCCGATCAGGTAGCTCTCACCAGCAACGCGCCCCTCGACCCCTTCGCCAACATGGGCGGTTACCGCTTCTCCCGTGCCAACAGAAAGACCGCGCTCCTCGGCCGCAAGCACACAGGCGCGGGCCAGCGGATGCTCGCTGCTCTTCTGGATGGCAGCCACATCGGCAATCACTTGCTCCTCACTGGCACCATTGAGCAGCTCGATGGCTACAAGGCTCGGGCGGCCTTCAGTCAGGGTGCCGGTCTTGTCAAAGACCACATGGCTCACATGGCGTGCCCGCTCCAGCACATCAATGTCGCGAATGAGAATGCCGTTCTTGGCAGCAACGCCCGTACCGGCAACAAGCGCCGTCGGCGTCGCCAGCCCCAGCGCACAGGGGCAGGCAATGACCAGCACCGAAACCGCCGCAACCAGCGCCGATTCCACCGAGCCATCAACCAGCATCCAGCCAAGAAAGGTCAGCAGCGCAAGGCCGACAACCACCGGCACGAAGACAGCCGAGATCCGGTCGGCCAGATTCTGCATCTTGGCCCTGCCCGTCTGGGCCTGATCGACAAGCCGGATGATACGGGCAAGTACCGTGTCCTCGCCGAGTGCAACCACATCCAGCACGACCGAGCCAACGCCATTGACCGCGCCGGTGATCACCTTGTCGCCGACCTCTCGAAGCACCGGTTCGCTTTCGCCTGACAGCAGAGCCTCGTCGAATTCGCTGCGCCCTTCGGCAATTGTACCATCCACCGGAACGACCTCGCCAGGCAGCACCCGCACCCGGTCGCCCATGCCAACCGCCTCGATCGGTACCATCCGATCCGCAGCGCCATTCTCGCCAATCACCCGAGCTTCCCTCGGGCGTAGCCCCATAAGGGCACGTAGAGCATCGGCAGCACTGCGCCGCGCCCGTCCTTCAAGCCACTTGCCAAACACGATCAGTGTCAGAATCGCTGCCGAAGCTTCGAAATAAAGATGACCGACGGCCTCGGATCCAAGGGACAAGGTCTGATAGAGCGAGAAGAGAAAGGCCGCACTCGTGCCGAGCGCCACCAGCACATCCATATTGGCAGCCTTGTTGATAAGCGCCTTGACCGCCCCGCGATAAAAGCGCGCACCAACGATGATCTGCACCGGCAGGGCGAGCCCAAGCTGCACCCACGGTGACAAATGCAGGGGCAGGCCGAACCACATAGCGATCATCGGTGCAACCAGCGGCACGGTCATCACGGCAGAAAACAGGAACAGATAGAAGGAATGGCGTTCTTCCTTGCGCCGATCCTCATCAAGGCGCTCGGCCTGTGCCCGGCGTTCCGACAGGCTGCCCTCACGCAGGCTGGCGCCGAAACCGGTCTTCTCGATCATCGCCTTGATTGCGGCTGCATCCTCGTCGCCATCGACCGAAACATCGGCCCGCTCCAGCGCCAGATTGACGCTGGCATGGATGCCCTGCTTGGCATTGAGCACCCGCTCGACCCGCGAAGAGCAGGCGGCGCAATGCATGCCGGTGACATCGAAAACGAAGGAACGGCTTGCCTCGGAAGGGGCGGATGCAGGCGAATTAGGCGACGGAGACAGATCGGACATGATGATCACTTTGACAGAGGGGAATTCATTCTGTCCTTCATATAGGGCTTCCAGTCACTGGAAGGTCAAGGCCTCTCAACCGGAAAAGGCATCTGCTGCACTTCCCGGGCATAGGCAAGAAAACCCCGGATCATGTGATCAAGAAGCACTTCCCCTTTAGAGACGCTCGCCGCTGCCGAGTGGCCAACCACGCCCTCGGAGTTAAGGTCCGTGGCCATCCAGCCCATGGCCTTGCGCCCATAGTAGCGAAGATGCTCATGAGACCGGGTCATCTCCTCCTGCAACGAGGCAAAGTCCTCCGCCTTGTCCATCAAAACCTTATCCGGCTGGAGCGCCAGCATCAGCGAGGTCTCCACATCACCACCGTGAATACCAAAAGCGATTTCATCCTCGGCGAAGACACCCTCCGGATAGCCGAACCGCAGCCAGTTTGTGGCAGAGGCAAGCATGGAATGATGCACACGAAGATCCTGCATCAGGATATCCATCAACGGCACATTGCCGCCGTGGCTGTTGATAATGATGATCCGGCGCACCCCGGCCCGCTTGACCGACAGGCAGATGTCGAGCCAGACAGGCAACAGGTTTTTCCAGCTCGTGGTCAGAGTGCCCGCTCCATCCAGATGCTCTTCCGACCAGCCAATCTCCTGCACCGGCAGAAAGATCAGCGGCAGATCGACAGGCAGTTTGGCAACAACACGCTCGATATAGCCCTCAGCCAGCAGTGCATCAGTGCCAACCGGCAGATGGGGTCCATGCTGCTCAATGGCAGCAATCGGCAGCACGGCCACCGCGTCTTGAAGGCACGGGTCGGCAAAATCATCGCGCCCCATATCGCGCCAGTAGGCTTTGATCATCGAGAGACTCCCAACAGACAGTTGGCTCAACATATCCCCGATGAGGAAGCCTGACCAGAGCATCAAGAAGACTTTGCTTCAACAGACTTTACGAGCGGCATCCGCTCTCCTATCGTGGCGATCAAACCGACCAACCCAAAGACCGGAGGCCCCAGTGCTCCACACCATTTCCAACTTCGCACGCCTTGGAGACGAGAACGCCTTTGCTGTCCTCGCCCGCGCCAACCAGCTCGCCTCCGAAGGCCGCGAAATCATCAATCTGGGCATCGGACAGCCCGACTTCAAAACGCCCGATCATATCGTCAGAGCGGCAATCGAAGCACTCGAAGCCGGAGAACACGGCTACACCCCGGCCATCGGCATCCCGCGCCTGAGAGAAGTGGTGGCAGAAGATCTCAAGACCCGTCACGGGGCGGATATCAATCCGGCCAATGTCATGATCATGCCCGGCGGCAAGGTCACCATGTATATGGCGATCACCCTGTTTGGCGAGCCCGGCGCGGACATTCTCTATCCCGATCCCGGCTTTCCCATCTATCGCTCGATGATCGAATTCACCGGCGCCCGTCCTATCCCCGTTCCCTTGCGCGAAGAAAATGGCTTTGCCTTCTCCGCCGAGGAGCTGCTGTCGTTGATCACACCTGAAACCCGCCTGATCATCGTCAACAGTCCGTCCAATCCAACTGGTGGGGTTACGCCGAAGGAAGAAATCGACAAGCTGGTCAAAGGGCTGGAAGCCTGGCCCGATGTCGCCATCATGTCGGACGAGATCTATTCCCGCATGACCTTCGATGGTCTGGAACACCAGAGCCTGACCTCCTACCCCGAACTCAAGGACCGCCTGATCCTGCTCAACGGTTGGTCCAAGACCTATGCCATGACCGGCTGGCGGCTCGGCTTCTCCGTCTGGCCCGATGCACTCTATGACAATGTCCGCAAGCTGGCGGTCAACAGCTACTCCTGCGTCAACAGCGCCGCCCAGTTCGCCGGCATCGCGGCCATTACCGGCCCGCAGGATCCGGCAGACGCCATGATGGCAGAGTTTGACACCCGCCGAAAAGCCGTTGTGAAGGCCCTCAACGGTCTGCCAAACGTGAGTTGCGCCACGCCAAAAGGCGCCTTCTATGCCTTCCCCAACATCTCTGAGACCGGCTTCAAGTCAAAGGATCTTTCCTCTCGCCTACTGGAAGAAGCTGGCGTTGCGACCATCGGCGGTCCCGATTTCGGCGTCTATGGCGAAGGCTATATTCGCCTCTCATACGCAAACAGCCTCGAGAATATCCTCAAGGCTGTTGAACGGATTGGTGATTTTCTGGAAGCCAACAAGGCCTGACAAAATCAGGACGTGCGGGTCGCTCTACTCGAGGCGATCCGCATGCCATGCCATGTGATCGGCAAGAAAACTCGAAATGAAATAATAGGAATGATCATAGCCGCCATGAAGTCGCAGGGTGAGATCCACTCCAGCCTTGCGGCAGGCGGCTTCAAAGGCCCAAGGCTTCAACTGATTTTCTAGAAAATCATCAGAAAGCCCCTGATCGATCAGAATATCACCATCCCAACCCTTTTCTGCCACGAGGGCACAGGCATCATGGGCGGCCCACTTGCTCTGATCCGACCCCAGATAGGCTTCAAACGCCTTTTGTCCCCACGGGCAATCAACCGGATTGGTGATCGGAGCAAAGGCCGAGACCGAATGAAACAGTGATGGGTGACGCATCGCCAAGGTCAAGGCTCCGTGTCCACCCATGGAATGCCCGGTCACGCCAAGAGCATCTTCATCGACCGGTAGGGCATCAAACAACAGCGCGGGCAACTCTTCCGTCAGATAGCTCTCCATCTGGAAATGTGCGGCCCATGGCTTTTCCGTCGCGTTGAGATAGAAGCTGGCGGCCTGCCCCAGATCATAGGCAGGATCGTTGGCGACCTCTTCCCCACGCGGGCTGGTATCGGGCGCAACGAAGATCATCCCGTGCTTGGCCGCATGCATTTGTGGGCACCCCTTTGTGGTGACATTCTCCCACGTACAGGTGAGACCGGAAAGATAGAACAGCGTCGGGCAGAAATAGCCGTCAAGCGCTTCCCGAGGCAGAAAGACGGCGAACTCCATGTCAGTGCCGGTCACACTGGATTTGTGCCGATAGACGCGCTGCTCGCCTCCAAAGGACTTCATGCTCTGGATCTGTTCCATGTGTCATATCTCCCGTAGGGATCAAGGTTGGTCAACAAAGTAAGGGCTGGATTTTTCTGTTCGATGACGAACGGGTCTCCCGACAATATACGCTTGCCCAAAAAAAGGAAGCGCCCGAACCCGAGCGCTTCCTTTATACATGATCAATTTTTCTCGACAGGGTCAGCGCTTCTTACCAAGCAGCTTGAGACGCCCGGCAATCGCCGCATCACACCGTCCACCGGGACGACGTACAACAATCTCCTGATCGAAAACCACATGTTGGCCAATCGGCCCGCCGGTAAAGGCCTTTGTTCCGGCTGGCAGGATCTGCAAAACGCCATAGTCCCCACCGGCATCGGTGAACATCGCGAAGGGGACACCGTTGACCATCAGAGCCAATTGGCCCTTACGCAGCTGTTGCATGGTGATGGTCTGCTTCTTGCCATCCAGTTCCAACTCATTTTCTTTGAGAACAAGGCTCTTCTTGCTGTTTTGCGTCAGCTTCCACTTGCCCAACAGATCCTTCATATCCGTATCAACTGCCAGACACGACTTATGTGCATTGGGAACACTGAGGCGCGTCGCTTCGCCCTGCTCGATGACATTCCCGTTGGCACTCAACCGATAACTCATATGCGTGTCATCGACCTTGGCAACATCCACAATCGCAGCAGAAACCCCATTGACCGAAATCCGGCGCGCAACAAACTGATACCGTTGGCCAGAAACAAATCCGGGTCTTAAATACATCCAGATGCCCGGCGTTTTACCTTCAAAAATCAGCCAGTCACTCATGACGAGAGGCTGAAGGCCGTTCTGCGTCTTGAGTTCCCACACACCCGTATAGAAGGGGGTATCCTCTGCTGCCTGAACCGAAACAACTGTCGAAACAGTGAACAGCACCCCCGCACACATCATCCGCACCAGACGAGCACTCGCCTGCAAAGAAGAAAACAAACTCATCGCCTTACCCTCTTGGACGAAGCATTTGAAAGGGGCTCAAATAGCTCACAAATGGTCCGACCGCTTCCCATTTCGCCATACGGCTTGGCAAAGCCCCGCCAACACCATATCAGCATCCAATTTGAATCGTTAAAACGCACGCGGGCGTTCTTTTCAGAGGTCAAAGCTATGACCCCACTCCCGATTGTAGCAAGTGTCCCTTGCTTTTAACCCTTTGGCAATCCCCGGCTGTGGGTTCGTTGAAATATATAGTTTTTTTGATGAGAACATGGTTAACGCAACGTGATCTTGCGACTCACACCGATGTCTAAAAGGTCTCAGGAGCAAAAGAAATCCCCCTCCTGCGGATGCAAGAAGCCCCCAACGATTACGGAGGGACCGTAATTGTTGGGGGCTTTTTAAGTTACTTGCGTTTAACAGGCCTGGCAGCGACCTACTCTCCCACGTCTTAAGACGGAGTACCATTGGCGCAGAGGAGTTTAACGTCCGAGTTCGGGATGGGATCGGGTTTGGCCTCCTCGCCATAACCACCAGGCCGGTTAAGCGCAAGTATTGAGAAGCTGGAATAGTCTTAGGCGGCTATCAGTGATTGTTTTTCAAACAATGCACTTTTCGCCTCATCGACGCATTTTACGCTAAGCGTAAAAGCGTCTTGAATGGTCATTGATAAATGAGAGTGATCAAGCCGATCGAGTTATTAGTATCAGTAAGCTTCGCACGTTACCGCGCTTCCACACCTGACCTATCGACGTGGTGGTCTTCCACGACTCTCAGGGAGAACTCGTCTCAAGGTGGGCTTCCCGCTTAGATGCTTTCAGCGGTTATCCCTTCCGCACATAGCTACCCTGCAATGCGGCTGGCGCCACAACAGGTCCACCAGAGGTGCGTCCATCCCGGTCCTCTCGTACTAGGGACAGCTCCTTTCAATTCTCCTGCGCCCACGGCAGATAGGGACCGAACTGTCTCACGACGTTCTGAACCCAGCTCACGTACCGCTTTAATTGGCGAACAGCCAAACCCTTGGGACCTGCTCCAGCCCCAGGATGCGATGAGCCGACATCGAGGTGCCAAACAATGCCGTCGATATGGACTCTTGGGCATCATCAGCCTGTTATCCCCGGAGTACCTTTTATCCGTTGAGCGATGGCCCTTCCACTCGGGACCACCGGATCACTATGACCGACTTTCGTCTCTGCTCGACTTGTCAGTCTCGCAGTCAGGCTGGCTTATGCCATTGCACTCAACGACCGATTTCCGACCGGTCTGAGCCAACCATCGCGCGCCTCCGTTACTCTTTGGGAGGCGACCGCCCCAGTCAAACTACCCACCATGCGCTGTCCCGGATCCGGATAACGGACCGCGGTTAGACAGCCATGACAACAAGGGTGGTATTTCAAGGATGGCTCCATCCGAGCTGGCGCCCGGACTTCAAAGCCTACCACCTATCCTACACATGCCAACACAACTGTCAGCGCAAAGCTATAGTAAAGGTTCACGGGGTCTTTCCGTCTGACCGCAGGAACCCCGCATCTTCACGGGGAATTCAATTTCACTGAGTCTATGCTGGAGACAGCGGGGAAGTCGTTACGCCATTCGTGCAGGTCGGAACTTACCCGACAAGGAATTTCGCTACCTTAGGACCGTTATAGTTACGGCCGCCGTTTACCGGGGCTTCAATTCGGAGCTTTCACACCTCCTCTTAACCTTCCGGCACCGGGCAGGCGTCAGACCCTATACGTCGCCTTGCGGCTTCGCAGAGCCCTGTGTTTTTGATAAACAGTCGCAACCCCCTGGTCTGTGCCACCCACCAAAAGTTGCCTTCTGATGGGTCTCCCTTCTCGCGAACTTACGGGAGCAATTTGCCGAGTTCCTTCAGCATAGTTCTCTCAAGCGCCTTGGTATTCTCTACCAGTCCACCTGTGTCGGTTTCGGGTACGGTCTAATGTGGGTGCTATTTCCTGGAACTCCTAGGCAGCATGATCAATCCAATAAGACCATACTACTTCCGGAATTCGTCACATCCCACTGGTTGAGGAATATTAACCTCATTCCCATCGACTACGCATTTCTGCCTCGCCTTAGGGGCCGACTAACCCTGCGCTGATTAGCATTGCACAGGAACCCTTGGACTTTCGGCGAGAGTGTCTCTCACACTCTTTATCGTTACTCATGTCAGCATTCGCACTTCTGATACCTCCAGGTGCCCTCGCGGGTCACCCTTCATCAGCCTACAGAACGCTCCGCTACCGCGTGCTTACGCACACCCGCAGCTTCGGTGCATGGCTTTAGCCCCGTTACATTTTCGGCGCAAAGACCCTTATTTAGACCAGTGAGCTGTTACGCTTTCTTTAAATGATGGCTGCTTCTAAGCCAACATCCTGGTTGTTTTGGGATCCTCACATCCTTTCCCACTTAGCCATGACTTAGGGACCTTAACTGGCGGTCAGGGTTGTTGCCCTCTCCACGACGGACGTTAGCACCCGCCGTGTGTCTGCAGGATAGTACTCTTGGGTATTCGGAGTTTGGTTAGGTTTGGTAAGTCGGTGAGACCCCCTAGCCCATCCAGTGCTCTACCCCCCAAGGTATTCATCCCACGCTCTACCTAAATAGA